>CAJGDV010000010.1 GCA_904502155.1 uncultured Bacilli bacterium | reverse complement strand
TCCTAATCCAACGAGGGAAGAAATTATAAAAGGATTAAAAATACTTAATGAAAAATTACATGAGCAAGAAGAAAAATCAAATTTAATTGGATTTCCTTTTGAAAATATAGGCCCAATTTTTAAAATTACAAACCATAAAATATTAGAATTTCCAAAAAAATAGATAGTATTTCTATCTTTTTTTTATATTTTAATATATAATTAAAAGTGGTGATATTTATGGAAAAAGGTCTATCAAGAGAAAAAATTAAAGAAATATCAAGTATAAAAAAAGAACCTAAATGGATGCTAGAATTTAGACTTAAATGTTATGAAACATTTAAAGATTTAAGCAATCCTATTTTTGGACCTGATTTAAAAATAGATTTTGATGATATTAATTATTATAAAAGAGTTAGTGATAAAATTGCTAATGATTGGAATGATGTTGATAAACATATAAAAAATACATTTGATGAAATAGGACTTCCTGAAGCAGAAAAAAAATATTTAGATGCTGTTCATGCTCAATATGAAAGTGAATCTATTTATCATAATATGATCAAAGAACTAGAAGATAAAAATGTTATTTTTTGTGATACAGATACAGGACTTAAAAAGTATCCTGAAATATTTAAAGAATATTTTAATAATTTAGTAAAATATGATGAAAATAAATATACAGCATTAAATGGTGCTGTATGGAGTGGTGGTACTTTTATATATGTTCCTCCTCATACTAAATTAGATAGACCTCTTCAAAGTTATTTCCGTATTAATTCTAAAAATATGGGACAATTTGAAAGAACTATTATTGTTGTAGATGAGGGTAGTGAACTTCATTATATGGAAGGATGTACAGCTCCAACATACACAGAAGATGCATTACATGCTGCTGTAGTTGAGATATATGTTAAAAAAGGTGCTAAGTGTAGATATACGACTATTCAAAATTGGTCTAGTGATGTTTATAATTTAGTTACTAAAAGAGCAATAGTAGAAGAAGACGGTTTAATGGAATGGATTGATGGTAATATTGGTTCTAAAGCTAATATGAAATATCCATCATGTATTTTAGTAGGACCTAGAGCTAAAGGAAATACAGTTTCTATTGCTGTTGCATCTAAAGATCAATTTCAAGATACAGGGGCTAAAATGATTCATTTAGCGCCATATACTGAAAGTAGTATTATAAGTAAATCTATTTCAGCTAATGGTGGAACATCTAATTATAGAGGTACAGTTAATATTAGTTCTAATGCACATCATTCAAAAGCAACAGTAAAATGTGATACTATTATCATGGATAAATATTCTAAAAGTGATACTATACCGAAAAATAAAGTTGATAACAATACATCAATTATTAACCATGAAGCAACTGTATCAAAAATTAGTGAAGAAAAATTATTCTATTTAATGAGTAGAGGACTAAATGAAGATAAAGCAAAAGAATTACTAATTATGGGCTTTATTGATAGATTTAGAGAAGAACTACCAATGGAATATGCTGTTGAATTAAATTCACTATTAAAAAATTATTTTTAATATGATATAATCATAATAGGAGTGATTATATGAAAAAGATAATTATATTATTAGTAGTAACAATGATGATTACAGGATGTTCAAGTGAGAAAAAACAAAAAAAACAACTTGATGAAGCAGGAAGACAATATTATGAAAAATATATGAGTTCATTAAAAGGAATTAATGAAGCTGAAATTTCATTAGGAATGCTAAACAAAGTTAATGATGAAAAAAAAGAAGAATATAAACTTAATGCATTAAAAAACTGTAAAGACACAACACAAGTAGTATTTACTATTAAAGATGGTAAAATTGATAGTGCTAAATATGAATTAAAATGTGACTAAACTCAATTAATTTTGAGTTTTTTTATTTTTATAAAACTTTATTTTTACTTATTTTTATAATCTTATATTTTTTTGCCTTTTTTTATATTTGTTTAAATTTATTAATTTTTAGTTGTTTTAAGATAATAATTTTTAAGTTTTAGTCTTTTTACTTTTTCTTTTTCTTAGGTTAATATTGTATCTCGGAAGGAGGAGAGAAAAGACATGCTTAATCAAACAGTTATAGTTGGAAGAATTGTAAGAGAACCAGAATTGAAAGAAACTGAAAATGGAAAAAAAGTATCTAATTTAACAATCGCTGTTCCTAGAAGTTATAAAAATGTAGATGGCGAATATGAAACAGATTTTATTCCTTGTGTATTATGGCAAGGGATAGCAGAAAATGTTGTAAATTATTGCACTAAAGGCGATTTAGTAGGTATTAAAGGTCGTGTTCAAGCCCGTGAATATACGACAGAAGATGCACATCATTCTGTAATGGAATTAGTAGCAGAAAAAGTAACATTCTTATCAACAAAAAAAGATAAAAACGATAAATAAAATTATTTTCCCCTAATATAATTATAAGTTATCATATGATGTAAACAAGGAGTAATCCTTGTTTTTATATGTTATAATAATACTAGGTGATAAAATGAAAAATAGCGGGAATAATTATGACCTAGGTGGTTTAATAGTTGTTACTATATTAGGTATTGTAGGATTAGGAATGATAATAGCATCATATTTTATAAGAGATAATTTATATGATATGATTTATTATGATGGTCTTATTATTATTTTTGGTGGATTTTTTGTAGGTATAACCTTATATTGTTATTATCTTTGTTTCTTTAATGTTCTATTGAAGCCTAAAGAGGATGTAGTATATCTTAAAAGTAATGATTCAACTTTTTATGAATTTTTAGATAAAAAAGGAAAAATATATTATTTAGAAATGACTGAACATTATAAAGAAAATCAATTTTATGATGTATTAAAAACAAAAGATAATATTAAAAAAATAATAGGATTATCATGTAAAACATTTGAGATTAGGGAAGCTAAAAGAAGTTATTGGCTTAATTTTTATAGTCCTTTTGGATCATTTGAAAATTTGTTTTTACTTCCAATAGTTTATGTAATAGCACTTCCTGGAATTTTAAGTATTATAATGTCTAATGGATTAGATAAGATATATGGAATTATATTTGCAGCTTATCCTGTATACTTAATAATTTACGATTTTATAAGAAAGAGAAATAGACTTTAGTCTATTTTTTTTATAATATTTTTGGTATACTTATAATAGGTGAGAATATGAATATAGTTGAAATCATTAATAAAAAAAGATTAAAAAAACATTTAACAAAAGAAGAAATTAAATTTGTTATAGATGGTTATATAAATAATACAATAACTGATTATCAAATGAGTTCGCTTTTAATGGCTATTTGTATAAATGGTATGAATAAAGAAGAAACTGCTAATTTGACTGATGCTATGTATAGAAGTGGTGATGTTATTGATTTATCTAGATTAAATGGTCGTAAAATTGATAAACATTCAACTGGTGGAGTTGGAGATAAAACAACTTTAATTGTTTTACCTTTAGTTGCTTCTTGTGGTGTTATAGCGCCTAAAATGAGTGGTAGAGGATTAGGTTTTACAGGTGGCACAATTGATAAATTAGAGGCTATTCCTGGTTTTCATACTAATATAAATATTGATAGTTTTATAAATGAAGTTAATACCATAGGTTTAGCTCTGGCAAGTCAAACAGGGAATTTAGTTCCTGCTGATAAAAAAATATATGCTCTAAGAGATGTTACTGGAACAGTTGAATCTATTCCATTAATAGCATCAAGTATTATGAGTAAAAAACTTGCTAGTGGTGCTGATACTATTGTAATTGATTTAAAAGTTGGTAATGGGGCTCTTATGAAAGATATTGAAAGTGCTCGCAAATTAGGTCATGCTATGGTTGATATTGGAAAAGCCCATAATAGAAAAGTAGTATGTGTTTTAACTGATATGAATCAACCACTTGGAAATGCTATTGGTAATGCCCTTGAAGTTAAAGAAGCTATTGATTGCTTAAATAATAATGGTCCTGATGATATAACTAATTTAGCAATTGTTTTAAGTTCTGTTATGGTTTCATATGGACTAAATATAAGCTTCGAAAAAGCCAATGATATGGTTTTAGAAAATCTTAAAAATAAAAAAGCATACCATAAATTTATTGAATTAGTAAAATATCAAGGTGGTACTTTAGAAGAGATGAAAGTTTCAGATACTGTTATAAGTGTTAAGAGTAAAGAAACTGGTTTTGTAACAGCAATTGAAACGGATACTTTAGGTGAAATTGTTCGTAAATTAGGTGGTGGAAGATACCAAAAAGAAGACAAAATAGACCATAGTGTAGGACTAGTCTTATCTAAAAAAATAGGGGACTATGTTATGGAAGATGAAGAAATTGTTAAAATTTATGTAGGATCTAAAGATGTTGCGATTGATGAAGTATTAAATTGTTTTAAAATTGAAATGTTAAATAAAAATGAACATAATTTAATTAAAGAGATGATAAGATAATGAATCCACAAGGAATGTTTAGATTTTATGCTTCATTACCATTTTTAATTTTAGGAGCAATTATAATTGTAGCAATTGTAAAAATTATATTAGAAAAAGTAACAGGAAAATATGGAAAATCTAATAAAATAAATAGAACAATAGATATAAGTAAATGTCCTATTCAAACATTAGAAACAATTTTAGATCAATGTAACAATATACATAAAGCAATTAGAATTAATAGTGAAATGCTTTTCTATATTGATGAATATAATATGTATTTAATTATGTTTAAAAATTGGATTGGAAATGTTCAAGGTGAACCTAAGGATTTAAAATGGTATATTAAATCGACTCAAGATTATAGAGTTAATAATGCTTATATAGAATTAAAAGAAAAACTAAATATTGTCAAATTTAAAATAAATAATGATGATATAATTCCTATTTTATTATTAAATGGATTATTAATTTTTAATATGAGTGACCCAGAAATTGAAACTATTAGAATGGAAAATATTTTAGATCGTATTAATAGAAAAGCATATCAAAAAAAATATAGTGAAGAACAAATAAATGAGATTGCTGAACTATTGTGTAAAGAAATGTCAAAAGGGTTGCATTAAAAATATTTTTTGTATATTATCATAATAGGGAGTGTGATATTATATGAGAAGTCCATCTATTGATAAACTTTTAAATAAAGTTGGCTCAAAATATTTATTAGTTAATGTTGTTGCTAAAAGAGCAAAAGAAATAGAAGACAATGGATTCTATCAAATGAAGGAATGTGATTACAAATCCGCTAAGCCTATCGGTAGAGCTTTAGAGGAAATTGCAAAAGATTTAGTTCAAGTAAGAAAAGACTAAATCTTTTTTTAGATAGGAGACATCATGAAGTTTACAAAATTAAAAAATGGAAAATATGTTGTAAATGGTGTTACAACATATGAAGAGGTTATTATTAAACTTAATCTCTTTAATGAAAACAATTTTGATACCAAAAAAATTATGGAAGAAAATAAATATTATGAACTATATTATAAAGCACTTAATTATATAAAAAGAGGAATGAAAACTAAAAAGCAAGTATTAGATTTTATTAATAATACTGATATAGTAAATAAACTATGCAAGGAAGGTTACATTGATGATTTAAGATATACTAGAGCATTTATACATGATAAGCTTTTATTTACTGATTATGGTCCTCTTAAACTTAAATTAAAACTATATTATTTAGGTGTTGATAAAAATATAATTGAAGAAGAAATAAATAAAATAGATAATGAAATATTTAATAAGAAAATTATAAAATTAATTAATAAAAACAAAAAATTAAATTATATAATAAATCAAGGATATAGTTATGAAGATATAAAAAAAGCTACTAACGATTGTTAGTAGTTTTTTAATTATTTTTCATTATAACTTTTTACTAATTTGTTATAAGCTTTTTTGATATCTGTATCAACTAAGTCTAAGTCATATTCTTTACGAATTTTAACCCATGCTTTAGTTAATAAGTTTTCATCTTTAGTTTTAGCTTCTTCTAATAAAGCATCAAGAATGTCTTGTTTTGAATCTTTTAAACTTGGTTTTTCATTTTGTTTAACTCTTAAGATTACAAAGTAACCATAACTAGATTCAACTGGTTCAGTAGTGTATTTACCATCTTTTAATTTTACTGATGCATTCCAGAATTCTTCTACAACTTCATCTTTAGTAAATCCATTATATAATCCACCTTCACTTGCAGTAGTAGAATCATCAGAATGTTTTTTAGCTAATTCAGCAAAATCTTCACCTTTTTTAAGTTTAGCAATAATTTCGTTAGCTTCTTTTAAAGCTGCTTCTTCTGCTTTTTTAACTTCATCATCTTTCATTTCTTCTGTAGTTTCTGGTTGAACTAAGATGTATCTTACAACCATAGAACCTTCAATATTGTCATTGTAGTATTTTTTGATATCTTTGTCATTGAAATTATTCTTTTTAACATATTTTTCAGCAACCATGTTTTTTAAATAGTCGTTAACAACTAATTCTCTATAAACATCAACGTTTTCAAATCCAGCTTGTGTTAAAGCATCTTCAAAATTTTCTCCATAACTTTCATATTGAGAAACTAAATTTTCGATATAACTATCTGCATAGTCTTTAGCTTCTTTAACATCAGCTTCTTTTGTTTCCTTACCAGCGATAAATTCATCTATTAAAGACACTAATGTTCCTTGTCCATATTGTTCTTTTAATTCTGAATATAATGTGTCAGCAGTAATTTTTTTACCTTTTACTTGTGCTACAATTTCGCTTCCATCTTTAATTGTTGGAATTTTAACTCCATTCATTAAATATCCAACGCCAATACCAATGATAACCATTCCACCACATAATAACGCAGTTTTAATTTTTTTGCCATTCTCTTGTTTGTTCTTTTTCATAAAAATCTCCTTCCATAATAGTACAATGGTGTCATCATACGATATAATCTTATCAAAAAAAATAATAAATTACAATAATTTTTATAAAGTATTCACATAATAATCATAATTCCATAAAATAAAATGAATAGAAAAAGGAGGTAATATGAATGTGTAACACAGGTATATCTAGTGCAGCTATCGTTTTAGTATTATTTATTCTATTAATAATTATACTTGGAGCCTATATTTAAGGGGAGGGTCATTATGATACAAAATCAAAATAAGTCTTCAAATTATGTTATAATTGTAGTATTATATATATTACTTGCCATTATATTAGGATCATGGATCTTTTAAAAAAGAGATTTTTTCTCTTTTTTAATGTAAAGGTTGACACATTTAAGTTTACAAACCTATGTATATAAGGTACAATGTTATTATAGTGGAACACCACTATGGTTTAATATAGTTTTACTATATTAACTGCGTACACTGTACTTATAAAAGTTATCATAGGGGTAGATATAGTAAAAGTTTGAAATAATTTTCAAACTTTTATTAATGATAATTTAAGGAGGATTATTTATGCATATAAGTGTATTATTAAATGAATGTATTGAAAATCTAAATATAAAAGAGGATAGTGTAATCGTTGACTGTACTTTAGGATACGGTGGACATAGTAGTGAAATATTAAAAAGAGTTCCAAAAGGAAAACTTTATTCATTTGATCAAGATGAAGATGCTATTAAAGAAGCTAGAGAAAAACTTGAAAAAATAGGAAATAATTTTGAAATTATAAAAAGTAATTTTGTTCATTTAGAAAAAGAAATTAAACAAAGAGAAAATAAAGTTAATGGAATATTATATGATTTAGGTGTATCATCACCTCAATTAGATGAAAAAGAAAGAGGCTTTAGTTTTCATGGAGATGCTACACTTGATATGCGTATGGACAAGTCTAGTAAATTAAGTGCATATGAAGTTGTTAATGAATATTCTTATGAACAATTAACAAATATATTATATAAATACGGTGAAGAAAAATTCGCTAGTAGTATTGCTAAAAAAATTATAAAAGTAAGAGAAGAAAAGAAAATAGAAACAACATTAGAATTAGTTGAGATTATTAAATCAGCTGTCCCTGAAAAATATAAAAGAGAAAAACATCCTGCTAGAAAAACTTTTCAAGCTATTAGAATTGAAGTTAATAAAGAATTAGATGTTTTTGAAAGCAGCTTAAATCAAGCGCTTGATTTAATTGATGTTGGAGGAAGAATCTGTGTTATAACATTCCATTCATTAGAAGATAAAATTTGTAAAAGCATATTTAAAGAAGTTACTGAAGTTGATAAGAACTTAAAAAATATGCCAATCATCCCTGAACATTTACAACCTAAATTTAAAATGATTGCAAATATTAAACCTTCTTTTGATGAAATTTCATATAACAAAAGAGCTAGAAGTGCTAGACTTAGAGTAATAGAAAGGGTAAGATAAAATGAAAAACAAAAAAGCTCGTATTAGAATTACAAAAGGTGAAAAATTATTAATATGTAGCTCTATGTTTTTATTACTCATTATGGTATTAGTCCAAGTATTCTGTGGATCTTTTGAAGGTAATTTAAATATGAGTGTTGAGAAATTAAAATATCAAATTACTGTTCAAGAAAAGAAAAATGAAAGTTTAGAAATGCAGTTTAATGAACTTACTTCTTACGACAAAATAAAAGATGTACTAAAGGATATGGGCTTATCTTATAATAATGAAAATATTATTATAGTAAATAAATAGTGAGGTGCTTAATATGGTTAACAAGAAAACAACAAAAAAAACTTGGAATGCTCCTAAGTATTTTTTAAATGTTGTTTTTTTTACATTTATAATTATTACGGGTCAACTTGTTTATGTTACGATGTTTCCATCAATATATGGAATCAATATGGATGATTTTGCAAGTGCTCGAAATAGTTATTCGACAAAGCTTTATGCGAAAAGAGGAACGATATTTGATAATGAGGGGAATACATTAGCACTTAATGTTTCTTCTTATACTGTAATTGCATATTTAAGTGAAAGTAGAACTGGTAAGAGTAAAACACCTCTTCATGTTGTAAACAAAGAAGAGACAGCTAAGAAATTAGCACCAATCTTAAATATGAGTGAAGAATATATTTTATCGCTTTTAAATCGTGATTCATATCAAGTAGAATTAGGACCTGGTGGTAGAGGTATTACTGAACTTGTTAAAGAGGAAATTGAAGCATTAGAACTTCCAGGAATTGATTTTATTGAAACATTTAAAAGATATTATCCGAATGGTAATTTTGCATCATACATAATAGGTTATGCTAAGCAATATACTAATGAAGATAAAGACGGTAATTCTGATTTGAAACTTGTTGGAGAATTAGGAATAGAATCAAAATATGAAAGTATTTTAAATGGTACTGATGGTAGTTTAACTTATCAAAGAGATAGATATGGTTATAAAATACCTGATACTACAGAACATAGAGTAGATGCTATTGATGGAGCTGATATCTATTTAACTATCGACTCTAATATTCAACGTTTTGTTGAAAGTGCTATGGAAGGAATGAAAGAATATAGTCCAGAATGGGCTACTATTGCTGTAATGGATGCTAAAAATGGAGAAATATTAGCTGCATCTTCAATACCTTCATTTAATCCTAATATTAGAGATATTACTAATTATCAAAATCCACTTGTAACATATACTTTTGAACCAGGATCTACAATGAAGACATTTTCATATATGTGTGCTATTGATTCAGGAAAATATGATGGAAATAAAATTGTAGGAACTGGTAGTTTAAAAATTGGAGATGATGAAGTCCGTGACTGGAATCGTACAGGATGGGGATATATAACTTTAGATAAAGGATTTATATATTCATCAAACGTTGCAACAAGTACACTAGTTACAGATGTTATTACAAAGGCTGAATTACGTGATTGTTATGACAAATTTGGATTTAGTAAAGTTACAGATATTGAGTTATCAAAAGAAGCTGCTGGTTCAGTTGACTTTACATATCCTATTGAAGTTGCAACTGCAGCATTTGGTCAAGGTATTTCAACAACTGTTTTACAGCAACTACAAGGAATGACAATTATCGCCAACAATGGTAAGCTTGTTAAACCACATATTGTCAAAAAAATAGTTGACGTAAATAGTAATGAAACTGTTTATGAAAGTAGTATTCAAAAATCTAATCAGTTAGTCAAAACATCAACTATTGACTATATGAAAAATCTTTTAGATCAAGTAGTTAATGGTGATGATTGGAATAGAACAGGTAAGGGTTATATGATGCCTGGATATAATTTAATAGGGAAAACAGGAACAGCTCAAATAGCTGGTAAAAATGGATATTTAACAGGATATAACGATTATATTTATTCTTTCTCTGGAATGTATCCTAAAGATGATCCTAAAATTATAATTTATGCATCTATTCAAAAACCTGTTTATGGTGCTAATCAAGGTATTACAAAAGCTGTAAAAGAAATTATAACTAATACAACAAAATATTTGAATTTATTTGATACAAATAAAAATAAATCAAAAGTTCAAAAAATAAAATTAGAATCTTATAAAAATAAAAATACTGCTACAATAGTAACAAATTTGGAAAACTATGGTATCGATGTTATTACACTTGGTAATGGAAATAAAATAATAGATCAATATCCTAAAAAAGGTGTGTCAGTATTATCTAATGATAAAGTTATTCTAACAACAAATGATAAAAACATTACATTACCATCATTAGAAAATTGGTCAAAAAAAGATTGTATTAATTTATTTAATTTACTTAAAATTAAATATTCAATTACTGGTGATGGCTTTGTAACTAATCAGTCAGTAGAACCTGGAGAAGTAGTTACAGAAGGTATGGAAATTGAAATAGAACTTAAAAACAAATATATAGAAGAGGCAAAATAGCCTCTTTTTTTGTGTCAAGTAATTGACAAGTGATTGACAACTACATTACAGGTGTAAAATAGGGATTTTTCCTTGTAAATAAAGGGTAAACGTTAATTTTAAAAACTCTTTTAAAAATGTTGACATTCTTTTTTTAAAAGTTGATAATAGTCATTATGAAAGTTGGTAGATAGAATGATGAGAAAAATAAAACAATCCTTATTTTGGATTGTAATGGCAACAATGACAATAGCGATACTATTTGATTATTTTACAGTATTAAAGAGAGTAGAACCTTTATTCTGCTTTTCTGAACATACTAAAAAATATGATGATGGTGAAGTAAAAACCTGGATAGGTTTAGGATATAAAATTATAAAATATGATCGTGAAAGTTATACAAAAGGAATTGTATACACACATATATTAAGTAAAGGAGTTTAAGAGTATGAAAAAAAGAGCAATTCAAATTTTAACATTTATAGTATTTTTTATAAGTTTACAAACTGTATTTAATCCAAGTGATGAAATTAAAAGAATTTATAAACCTGAAATATTACTTACAAATAATATAATTAAAGTATGCCAAGGAACAAGTGTAGATTTACTTGAATATGTAGAAGTAGTTAATAATGAACAAAACGAAGAAGTTAAAGTAAATATTGTTCATGTAGAAGAATTAAATGAAGGAGAACATGACGTAGTATATTCAATTAGTGATGTTGAAGAAAAAGCATCATTAATAATATTAGCTCAAAGTAAAGATGAAGATAATGATGGATATAGTAACTATGAAGAATATGAAGCAGGGACAGATTATTTAGATGCAAATAGTACTCCAATTTATAATAGCATGCCTACAATTGAAGAAACTATTCCAGCATCATTTGAAGTTAATACATATGTATATGGATTAGAAGCTAAAGCATATGATTTTTATGATGGAGAATTAAATGTAGAAATAACAAACAACATTAATATAAATAATGTAGGAACATACCAAGTAAATTTAAAAGCTAAAGACCATGTTGGAAATATAACTTATATTACTAAGGATGTAAAAGTTGTAGATACAGTGAAACCTACTGTAAGTGTAAATTATAATAAAGAATGGACTAATCATGATGTTAATGTAGAGATTTATGCATATGACTCTGGTTCTGGTATTAATAAAATCGAATATAGTTATGATAATATTAATTTTATTGAAACAGATAATAATATAACTTTAAGTAGTAGTAATACGGTTTATGTAAGAAGTATTGATAATGTAGGAAACATTTCAAACGTTGTACTTGTAACACCTAAAATTGATAAAACATTACCAACATTAACTTTTGAAAAAGATACTTTTGAAGCTTCAAATGCGGAATCATTTATTTGTGATAATTATAATGCTGTAGATTATGAAAGTGGTATTAAAGAAGTATATAGTGAAAATAATGTTATACCAAATCAAGTAGGAACTTATACATGTACATATTATGTTAAAGATAATGCAGGAAATACAAATATAATTGAAAAAGAAATAACAATAGAAGATACAACTTCCCCAATAGCAAAAGAAACTACAATTAATATTGATATAAATGATATTGAAAATTTAGATTCTTATATTGAGTTTACAGATAATAGTGAAAATGATTTAGAAATTATTGAAGTAAGTTCTAATCTTAAGCTAGAACCAGGTGAATATGAAATTACTTATTCTGTAACTGATGAATATGGAAATAATAGTAATATAACTATAAATGTAATAGTTTATAATAATTTTATCGAAACACCTTAAAATATTGCTTGTTTTGTGTTAAAATATTCTTATAGAATTGAGGGAATATATGGAACAAGAAATTAATTATGAGAGTTTGTTTGATGAAGTATTAACAATTGTAAATACACCTAGAGGTGACTTTGAAAAGGCTCGAAATATGCTTATAGAAGCCCTAGAAATAGAAAATCCAATAATAGAACCAAATAGTTTAAATACAGCATTTTCTTTTGTAAATATCGTTGAGAGAACGTTATTTGAAAAGAGATTTAATAAAGAAGGAAAGTATAATGTAGTAGAATATCCCTTAACTAGAATATACTACCTTATTGCAAGAACTTATATAGCTGAAAGAGATAATGAAGAAGCTATAAAATACTTAAAAAAATCGATAAAAAGTGACCCTTTTAATATATTAAGTTACTTAGAATTATCAGATATATATAAATTTGAAAATGAATATGATAATATGCTTAAAACCTTATCAGAATTAGTAAAATATGCATATTCTGCTATGGATATGGCCCAATTTTACTTTGAATTAGGAGAATATTATTTTATAAAAAAAGAATATAATATAGCCAACATTTTATATTCTTATAGTTCATACTTTAAAGAAAGTAGTAGTATTGAAACAGCACTTACAAAAATAGCAATGTTACAAAAAAGATCATTAATTTTAAATCCAAAAAAAGATTGTATAAATTATTTGAATCAAATGAAAATACCAACAGGTGCGCACCCTGAAAATGTAAAATATTTATATGAAATGTATGAAGAATTAAAAGAATACCCATCTGAATACAAATTAAGAGAAACACTCAAAAAGACACTATACGAATTAACATTTGAAGAAATGTTTGAAGAAAGAATGACAATCAAAAACCAATTATTTAGATTCTCGTTTATGATACCTGAATCATGGAAAATATTAGATAAAACACAATTTAATAGAACTAGTACTGGATCATATACACTATATGTAATAGAAGCCGAAAAAAACAATATAATGAATGTCGACATTTTAAAAGATGTATCATCAGATTTATTAAGTGAATATACGCAGTTTAGAGATTTTGTAATTAAAAAAGGATTCTTTATTGCTAGCGAAGGAGAAATTAAAGTTAAAAATCTTAAGTATATTCAAATGATTTCACAAAGCAAATTATTAAATGAATTTTTAACAATGATACATTGTGTATTTATAATAAATGGCAAACTAATAGATGTAACATGTCCAACTAATGGAAACTATACCGATAAAAATATAAATGAAATTTATAATGATTTAAATGTAGTAAGAATTAACAAATTAATATCAAGTATTGAATTTTTATGATATAATTATTTATAGAATAAATGTAGTTTGAGGATACCCAAATATCCTAATAGCCCATTATTTAAATTATATTTATTCAAAAGAAGATTAGAAAGAAGGAATTACAATGGGGTTAATTAAAGCATTAACAACATCTATATCATCAGGATTAGGTGACCAATTTAAAGAGTTTGTTACTTGTCCTAATGTTGAAGCTAACGTTTTAATCGTGCGTGGAGAAGTAGGACATGGAAAAGGAAATTCTAATCCTACAGAAGGCGTTTTATCAAATGGAACAGCTATTGCTGTACCAGATGGAATGGCTATGATGATTATTGAGAATGGGGCAATAAAAGAATTTTCAGCAGAACCTGGAACTTATACTTTTGACTCTTCTTCAGAACCTAGTATCTTTACAGGTAAACTTGGACAAAGTATTAAAGATTCAATCAAAATGATTGGAAGTCGTATTACTTTTGGTGGACAAGCTGCTAAAGATCAAAGAGTATACTATATTAATACTAAAAAAATAGCAGGAAATAAATTTGGGTCACCACAACCTAAAAAAATTACTGATGAAAAATATGGTATGCTAGAAGTAACATTTAATGGTGAATATGTATTCCAAGTTATAGACCCAGCATTACTTGTACATGAAGTTATAGGAGCTAATCCTAAAGATACTTTAACAATTGAAGATGTTATTGGAAGCCAATTAAAAGGAAAATTTATTGAAAAACTTACATTAGCAATTACAGAAGTAATGCGTAAGCAAAAAGTTTCTTTTGGTGATATGGGACTTTATGGTAGTGATATTTCTGATAGTATGAATAACATATTAGATGAAACATGGAGAAAACAATATGGTCTAGAAATTACTGATGTAGCAATTAGAGACATTAACCTTACTGATGAATCAATGAAAAGGGTTAACAAAATTGATGACGCTACAATTTTCTCAAATGCCAATTTACAATCAGGCCTTATGGCAAGTGCTACTGCTGATGCTATGAAAGAAGCAGCAGGTAATGAAGCAGGAGCTATGATGGGCTTTATGGGTATGAATATGGCTGGAAATGCAGGAGCAGCAGCAATGACTGTTGCTAACCAAAATGTTAATGCAGCAGGAAAAGCAAACTTCTGTTCAAACTGCGGAGCACAAGCAGATGGAAATTTCTGTGCTAATTGTGGTAAAAAACTAAGTTAATCTTAGTTTTTTTATGATATAATTATAATAGGTGATAATAGTGAAAATGATAAAAAATAATATCGAAATTATAGTTGCTTTATTTATTATATTTTTTATATTTGTAACATTAGTTGTTTTTTATGAAGAAAAATTAGATGAAAACATTAATTATTACGATAACACTAAAAGTTACATTGCAGTATTAATTAATTATGAAAGTAGAGTAAATGATACAACAATTATTGCTAACAATGGATATAGAAATTATCTTGAATTAGATAAACAAATTGTTGATACATTAAAAGTTGGATCTAATTATGAAATAAGATTAGAACCAAATGAAAATTTAGTTGAACTTAATAATTTAACTAAGTTATTTCAAACATATGAAGTTATAGGCGTATATGAAAAAGTTTATAATGAATAAGGAAATCATATCTTATTTAATTGTAGGAGTATTAACTACTATTATAAGTATCAGTACATATTTTGCATTTAGTACTTTTATTTTAAAAAGTAAAAGTACGATGGTAGTAGAAATAAACAATATAATATCATGGATTATATCAGTAATGTTTGCATATATTGCAAACAAAAAATATGTATTTAAAAGTAATAAAAAAGGGCTAAAAGAAGTAAGAGATTTTATTTCATCTAGAATCTTTACATTATTAGTTGAAATAGTTTTGATGTATTTTTTAGTTTTAATTATAAATGATTTAATAGCAAAAGTTTTAATTCAGTTTATTGTTATTATTTTAAATTATATACTAAGTAAAAAAATAGTATTTAAAAAGACAATTTAATTAATTGTCTTTTTTATTTTACTATTGTTCCTATTTTTTCACCTTTAACTGCTTTTAAAAGGTTACCTTTTTTATTAACGTCAAAAACCAGTATAGGAATATCATTATCCATACACAATGATGTAGCAGTAGAATCCATAACATTTATTTTCTTATTTAATACGTCTATATATGTGATTTCATCATACATAACGGCATCGTTATATAATTTAGGATCCTTATCATATACACCGTCTACATTAGTTGCTTTAAATATAATATCACAATTAGTTTCAGCAGCTCTTAAACTTGCTGCAGTATCAGTTGAAAAGAATGGACTACCAGTTCCACATCCGAAAATGCAGATGCGATCTTTTTCCATATGTCTAACAGCTCTATTTCTAATATAAAATTCTGCTATTTGTCTCATTTCAATACCTGTTTGAACACGTGATTCACATCCAACTTGTCTAAATCCATCATGAAGGGCTAAAGCATTCATAGTTGTTGCAAGCATACCAATATGATCTGCTGTACATCTATCCATATGTTGATTACATCTTCCGCGCCAGAAATTTCCACCACCAACAACAATAGCAATTTCAATTCCTAAATCATGAACTTCTTTAATTTCTCTACAAATAGATAAAACAGAATCAAAATCAATTCCTTTACCATCAACACCTGATAAAGTTTCGCCACTTAACTTAAGTAAAATACGATTGTATTTCAAATTATCACTCCTATCCTTTAACATTATATAAAAAAAAACTAGAATTTTCTAGTCTTATTCTCTTTTAAAAATAATAATCTTGTAAAAAAACTTAAAATATTAATTACAAGCATTACACCAAAGAATCCAAAATTACTTAATACAAATGCAATATCACGATATCCTTTGATACAAAACATTGTACCACAAGAAACCATATGTCCGAAATAATAAATTGCATAAAATACACCCGCTGATATAATCGACATAATAAGCCATCCTATAATATCATCTAATTGAATATAACGTTTTTTTAATGTTCTAAATATTAAATAATAAATAGCTGTCATTGCAAGTAAAACTAAATGTAGTTCAATAGAAAGATCTCCTAAAACTAGTAAATATTCAAGACACATATATACTAAGAAAAAACTTCCAAAAATATTTACAACATTACTATCTTTTTTCATAATACTATCACCAATTATATTATATCAAAAATATTTGCTAAAAAAAATAAAATTTATGGTAAAATATTATTATGTCCTGGTAGTTCAGTGGATAGAACAAGGCCCTCCTAAGGCCTAAACGGAAGTTCGACTCTTCTCCGGGACGCCATAACAACAATAAAGGTTCTTCTTAGAACCTTGTTTTTTTTATCAATTTATGCTATACTACCGCATACTTAGGAGGTATACACAATGAATAAAATTACATTGTTAACACAAAATGATATATTTCCGCCTAATAAATTAAATGTTGATCAATTTAAATGTACTATTACTGATTTTGCTATTTTATTAGGAGGATATGTGTCAACAACTGATTTTATAAATGAACAATATGTTAACAAAAATAGAACAACATGGTACTGGCTTCAAAATAATAATTTTGCTATTAAACCTTCTATTATAAGAGAAGATGGAACCATTAATGAAAGATATGCTAATAAAAGAGATGGCGGTATAAGACCAGTTATGGAAATAAATAATACTAATGATTTTAAATATATTAATGATAAAGAATTTATATATGGCGAATATCCTCAAACAGTTTTAGAAGAATTTCAATCTCACAATTTAGAACGTAAATTTAATGATGGAACTTTAATTAAAACAGGAAAAGTTTATGAAGTAGATAGTGCCAGTAATGATGAAGATTATAAACCAGAAATATTATATGAATATGTTTATAATGGTGAAAAATTTGTGCGTATTCATGCTCGTACAAACGGAGTTTATTTATCAGATAATAGAAAAATAAAAACGGGCGAACCATACTGGGTTAAGGTAGAACCAATTAAATGGTTATATGATAAAAAATATAATAAAGCTATAACAAAAGAAGTTTTAATATCAGGTATTCAATTTAATAATAGTTTAATTTATAAGTATCCTTTTGAAAATTCTAATATATATAAATATTTAGATAATGTTTTTATAAAAGATATTGCTCCGTCAGGTTATTTTAAACCAATGGAAATTACTAATAAAAATAAAAAGAATCCATACCATTTTAATTTCGATAATGTTACAGAAGAAGATATTATTAAAGGAGCAATTAAGAGTAATATTGCTGTATTCCTTCATGGAAGAAGTAGTGAAGGAAAATCCGCCCGCATTAAGCAGTTAGATCCTGACTGTGAAATAGTTTACTTAAGAAATGCTACGCCAGATAGTTTAAATGGAAAGAGCGTTTATAACGCCGGGACTGGCGAAATGATTGATATACCGCCAACTTGGTTTAAGAAACTAAAGAAAAAATGTGAAGATGAACCAAATAAAATACATTTATTATTTTTTGATGAAATAACAAATGCTCTTCCAAGTATTCAAGGAATGGCTTTTAATATTATTCTTGATAAAGAAGTAAATGGAATTTGGAAATTACCTGAAAATGCTCGCATCGTAGCTGCTGGGAATGATTTAAATGATTCACTTGCTGCAAATAATATGGCTGAACCATTATTTAATCGTTTTGCTCATGTTTATATTAATACAACTGTTGAATCATGGTTAATGTGGGCATCAACTCCAAATAAATCATATGAAAGATTAAATTATAAAAAAGAAGAAGAAATACCTAAAATACATCCTGCTATTTACGCTTATATAGCATATAAAGCTTACCGTGGACAAGATGTACTTAGAACCCCATATAATGGAATTAAACCTAATGCAGACCCACGTAAGTGGGAGATGGCATCTAAAGTATTGTTCCAAACTAAATCTCCAGAAATGCTAAGGGCATTATTAGGAGAAGAAATAACGGCTGATTTTACTTATTTTTGCAAACAGCAAGTAATAACAGTAGAAGATGTAATTAATGGAAACTATACTAATGATGATTTAAATATGAATATTTCTGAAAAATTTGCTACTGCTGTAGGCCTATCAATAGTAGATGAAGCTAATTTAAGAGTAGTAAGAAACTTCGTTAAACTATTAGGTCCTGAGATTTTAGCGACATTTGAAACACTTTGGATTCACAGTGATGAAAAACGATTAGAAAAGATAGCAGAAATAAAATTAGAAGATCAAATTACTAAAAAGAAACAGTAAATTACTGTTTTTTTGTGTCAATTTGACAACCTACAAAAAAGTGCTATTATATTAACCTAAGAAGGGGGAATACGTTAATGAACGAATATACATTGCCATCACAGATGGATGTGTTTGGATTTAACCAACTAAAAAATTTTGGCAACAAGAAATGTGCTATAACAGATTTTGCTATTTTATTAGGTGGTTATGTGTCTTCAACAGATTATGTTGAAAAAAAATATGTTAGAGCTGATAGAAGTACATGGTACTGGACAACAAGTAATGAATTTAATGGAAAAGTTTTTGTAGTAGGAGAAACTGGAGAAGGGACATCCTCATTACCATATAAACGTAATGGAGGTGTTAGACCACTTATGAATATTACAAATACTTCAGAATTTAATTTTATTAGCGATGATAAATTTACATATGGAGAATATCCACAAACTATTGTTGATATGTACGAGGCTAGAAATTTAGAAAGAATGTTTTTAAATGGAACTTTAAATCCATCAAATAAAACATATGAAACAGATTCATTACAAATGTATGAATTTGAACAAAAATATACACCTAGATTATTTACAGAATATCAATATAATGGAGAAAAATTTGTAAGAATTATGCCAACTACAGCTGTTTTAGGAGAACATCTTTCAGATAATCGTAAAATAGAAAGTAATGAGGCATACTGGGTTAAAGTAGAACCAATCGTTTGGTGCTATGATAAAGATGCTAATAAAGCATATACTGAAAAAGCATTATTTTCAGGTGTACAATTTGATTGTAAAAATAAATATGATGGTAATTTTAACAATACAGATATGTATAATTATCTAAATAATGTCTTTGCAAAAAATATTATTGCAAGTCAAATATTTAAACCAATAGAAAAAGATGAAGAGAATAAAAAGGGGGATAATGGTATGGAAAGGAAAAAAAATCCATATAATTTTAATTTTGAAAAAGTATCTGAAGAAGATATTATTAAAGGAGCACTTGAAAGTAATGTAGCTGTATTCTTACACGGAAGAAGTAGTGAAGGTAAATCAGCACGTGTTAAACAATTTGAC
>CAJGDV010000009.1 GCA_904502155.1 uncultured Bacilli bacterium | reverse complement strand
TTATAGCTGACTCAAGAACTATATTAAGTAGTGTAGAATCATATATAACTGAAAACAATTATAAAATACCTGACGAAGGGATAGCACTAGAATATTTAGATTTAGATTTAAAAAGTCTTAATGGTTATACTGGTGTTGTTAAGTATGATGGAAATAATGTTTATTTTGATTCAATAACAAACAACGAATTATGTGGTGCAGGAAATAAAACAAATTTTGAAGTATATGGAGATTTATCGAACTGTAGAATTATAGCCGAAGATAATGGTGAATGATTTGAATTTGCTAATGGTGAAATAACAAAATTTAAAAGTAGTTGTACTGGAAATCTTGTTATTCCAACAAGAATCAATGGGGAAGAAGTAAAAAAAATAGGTGATGGAGCCTTTGTAAAAGATTATGACCATTTAGTAGTTGAAATTCTACTGTTTGTAAATGGTGAAGGAAAATATGTTGATAAAATTAGAATCAATAAACCTGAAAATAAATCAATGTATGGATATCCTTGGGGTCTTAGAGAAGATCAAATTGAATGGATTGGTTAAGAAACACCTTTAAAGTGTTTCTTTTTTTGACCTTTTCATATATAATGTTGGTAGGTGATATATATGTTTAACAAGGTAATGGATTTAATAAAAACAAAAGATTTAAATGTACCCGGATTACTATTTTATAATTATTCTAAATTAAATTTAGATTATGAACAATTATATTTTTTAATCTATTTATTAAATTTGGATAATCTAGAATTTGATATTAGTAAATTTAGTAAAGAATTAAATAAGAAACCAAAAGAAATTATTAAAATAATAAATGATTTAGATGAAAAAGAAATTATAAGTTTAGATATTACTAAAAATAATGATGACGTTAAAGAAATGATAAATCTAAATTTATTTTATAAAAAATTGACTTATTTAATTATTGAGGAAGAAGAAGAAAAAGTAGAAAAAATAGATATCGTAAAAGAATTTGAAAAAGTATTTAAAAGGGAATTAATAGGACGTGAAAAACATATTATCACAGCTTGGAAACAAGCTGGATATGAAGATTCATTTCTTATGGCTGGTCTTAAAGAAGCAGAATATAATGGAGAATACAGCTTAACATATATTGATACAGTATTAGATAATTGGGATAAGCAAGGTTTTAAAACAGAAGAAGATATTAATAAAGGAAAACAATCTAATCCAAAAGAGGATGAAATACCATTTATAGAGGTTGATGAATCTGATTGGATCTATCAATAAATATTTAGATGAACTATTTTTAAATCCTGTTAGTGAATTAGATTATAATAAAGATTACGAATTATTAATATCAGTAATGCTTAGTGCCCAAACAACAGATAAAAGAGTAAATGAAGTAGGGAAAATATTATATACAAAATATCCTTCTTTAGAAGATTTAAAAAATGCTGACATAGAAGATATAAAAAATATCATTAGGCCACTAGGTAGTTTTAATAAAAAAGCTAGTAATGTAATTGAAATTAGTAAAAGATTATTAGAAGATAAAAATGGTGTTGTACCATGTGATAGAGACTACCTAGAATCGCTTCCAGGAGTTGGAAGAAAAACAACTAATGTTGTTTTAGGAATTTTGTTTAATGTTCCTTGTATCGCCGTAGATACACATGTAGAACGTGTGAGTAAAAGAATAGGATTAGCAAATGATGAAGATAGCGTTCTTGAAGTAGAAAAAAAATTATCAGAAATATATAAAGATGATAATATGATAAAAAGACATCACCAAATTTTATTATTTGGTCGTTATCATTGTAAAGCAAAAAATCCTTTATGTGAGCAATGTAAACTTAAACATATATGCAAAAAAAAGAGTTGATTAATTTTCAACTCTTTTTATTTAAATGTTAATGTAGTAGAAGCTGTATAATATTCTCCTTTATAAAGAATTTTAAACTTAACACTTCTTGTACCTTTAGTATTATTTGGTACTGAATAGAATGTAACTACAACATCATTAGAAACATTTACATTATTGATTCTAACAGTAATATCTCCTAAATCTTGAACGTTAATATAAGTACCAGCATTAAATGTATCATTTTCAACACTAATTGTAGCATCTTCTAAATATTCATCAGATCCATGTGATGTTCTAACTCTTGTAGAAACACCAGCAGATTGATTTGATTTAAATGATGTATATGCTGATTTAACAACATAAGTATGTTCACCACGATTTTTAGCATTAAATGTATATGTTGATGAAGTAGTTGAACCAATTAATTCTAATTTTCCATCTTCATCTTTTTCATATATATCATAACCTAGTGAACCAGTTACTGCTAAATGGTTTCCAACTTCTTGAGATATAAATCCTGGATTTGTAAATACTTGTGAATAGTATTTTTGTAAATAATCTGGATTTCCTAAATCAGGAGTTTTAATTGGATCCCACATTAATGTAACGCTACTTCCGCTTGCAGAACTTTTTAAATTAGTAACATTTTCTAATTTTTCAAAACGAGGTGAAACTACAGTAGGTTCAGTTCCTTTTTTGAATAATTCAGTAATTTTTAAATGATCTGGTGTGTATGCACTAGGAAGCATTGGTTCAATAGTTCCTCTTTCAACTGTAACATTAACAACACCAGCAGGTTGAGCTAATTGACAATCTCTTGTAAAGATATCTTTAGCAAGAGCTGAGAACATATATAATGTTTGAATATTACCAAATCTAGTATAATAATCAGTATTAATTTTTTCATAACCATACCATAAACTAATAGAATATTCATCAGTTACACCAACTAACCATAAATCGTTAATAGCATCTCCTGCTAAATTATATTTATTTTTAATATCTTGAGTAAAGTTAGATGTACCTGTTTTAGCACCAAATGATTTTCTAATTATATTATTTGTAAAGTTTCTCATACCACCAATTTTCGCAGTACTTTCAAGCATACTATAAACCATGTATGCTGTTTCTTCACTCATAACTCTTGTTTTTTCAGGTTTTTGTTCATAAACTTCATTAGTATCACGGAAAACAATTTTTGTATAACTATGTGGTTCTACATAATATCCACCATTAACGAATGAATTATATGCACCACCAACAGAAGTAGGTGATTCACCATTATATCCTCCGATAGCATGTGCTTCATGGATAAATGTTCCTGTTGAATCTAATTCAGGACTTAAATGTAATCCTTTAACCATTTGAAGTAAATTTTTCTTATTTAATTTTTGGAATGTTTTTAAGGCTGGAATATTTCTTGAGTCAACAATTGCTTCACGAGAAGTCATTAATCCTTTATATCCACCATCATAGTTTGAAATATTTGTTCCATCTGAATAAGTATATTGTTCATCACCTAATAAAGTATAAGTTGATGTATTATTAAATTCAATTGATGGAGCATAGTCATAAAGTGGTTTTGATGTTGAACCTATTTGACGTTTAGTTTGTGTTGCATTATTGAATAATCCTTCTTGAGAAGTATCACGTCCTGTACCAATACCAGCAATTGCACCAGTTTGTGGATTCATAACTGTAATACCAGCATCTACAACAGGATTTTCCCAAGTAAATGTAGCACCAGTCATAACATTATTAACAATATCTTGAACTCTAGGATCCATAGTTGTGTAAATTTCCATTGCAACAACATATGGGTTTTTACCTAAATCATCTTTAATTTCTTGAACAACTGTATCAATAAATCCTTGATATTTATTTGAAGAAGCTGTTCCTTTCTTAATTAACATTTTTTCAACAGGAATACTTGATGCTATATCAGCTTCCTCTTGTGTAATATATCCATGTCTAACCATAAGTTTTAATACAACATTACGGCGAGCTGTAGCTCTTTCTGGATTACTAAATGGGTCATATGCCCCAGGTGATTGGAATAAACCTGCAATTAATGCAGCTTCACTTAAATTTAATTCTTTAGCATGTTTACCAAAGTAATTTAAACTTGCTTGTTCAACACCATAAGCACTACCACCTAAATAGTATGAATTAACATAAAATTCTAAAATTTCTTGTTTAGTATATTTCTTTTCAATTTTAAAGATAGATAAATAAATGTCTGTAAATTTACGAACGATTCCTTCGAATCCTCTATCTTCAGTCGAAGTATAAGCATTTTTAGCAATTTGCATTGTTAATGTACTAGCACCACCAGCACTAGAATTACCTAATACTTGACCAATAGCAGCCTTAACGAAACGAGGTAAGTCAAAACCATTATGTTGGAAATATCTTGAATCCTCAGTAGCTATAATAGCATCTATTAATACATCTGCTACTTCATCATAAGTAATTTTTTCTCTTGATTCTGTACCAATTTTAGCAATTTGACCACCATTAACATCATAAATAATTGTTGATTCAGATTTATATAAGTTTTGTGGATCAAATTTTGGAGCATTTGCTACAACATATGCTAAGAATAAAGCCATAGCAATAAATCCTAAAATAACACAGATTAAGAAAAACATAAGTATAATTTTAAATACTTTTTTCTTGCCACTTTTTTTCTTTGTAGCTTTATTTGTAACTTTCTTTCTTTTTACCATTTTAACATCTTCTTTTTTCTCACTTTTTTTAGTAGCAGTCATTACTTCTTTTTTATTTTTTCTTACTGCTTTTTCTTTTGTCTTATTATTTTTCTTACTTTTATTAAGAAACTTTAAATTTAATTTTTCATAATGCGTTTTACCAGCAGTCATTAACCGTGGTGCTAACAATATTAATATAGCTAATATAATTACTGTTGGTATTAAAAACCAAAGTTTAAATGCTATAGCTATAATAATTGATATAATAGTTATTACCGTAAGCATTACTTCAAGTTGATGAGTTATCATAAGTTTCTTAAATCTCTTAATTTTTAACTTCATATCTTTCTCCCTCTAATATATAATCAACTATTTTTAAATAATCTATTCTTGGCATATAATTAAGATTTATTAAAAACCCATGGTTTTTAAAATATTCATATGGAATAGATTTTTTGTTACTATTTACAAAAAATAATATATGCGATGTTTCCAATAAATATATTTCTTTATACTTTTTAAAACTAACAATTATAAAACTTATTCCTCCCATATCAATAATAGTATTTAAATGCTTTAATTGATGAGCATTTAAATTTGAAAGGGGAAAATAATTAAGATTAGTTTCTTTAGCTTCAAAGTCAATATATTTTCCTTTATAAACTCCATTATAATCAGTAGTTGAGGGCTTCTTAAAAAAAGCCTCATATATAATAACACTTTTTTTAAAATATTTCACCTTTACTACTTGAATTGGAGTAGGTTTTTTATGAATACATGCTATATTATTTAGTAAATAATAATCATTAGTTGTATTAAGGTCATCTTCTAAAGTCATACCTCTGTTATCATATGATGTATTCTTAATGTTATTTCTAACAATTCCATTAGGATACCTCATATCATCACCTAATTAATTATACTATATTTACGAATAATTTTAAATAGTTTTTAAAAATATTCAAAAATTGTCATATTTTAACTTCTTTTTTCTACTTTTGTCGAAGTCCTTTAAATTAGATATTGAATGTGTTAAAGTTATGATGGTGATAAAATGAATAAATACAATGTGGAGTGTATTATTGATGGAATGCTAGATGATATTATTTATGTTAAATTAAATAGTTATAATATAGAAAAGAAATAATTAAAAATTATGCTATAGAAAATAATAATGAAAGAAAAGATTTTTATAAAATCACAAAATAATCATGTATTAATTAATACTAGAGGATTAATATCCTCTTTTTTTGTTTTACTTGCAAATTTCCTTTATTTGTTATATAATTAAAGTGATATGTGAGAGGTGGTGTCGTTATGTATCAAGATAGAATTTTATTGTCAAGTAAGGATATTCTTGAACATGAATTTAAATTTGATACAAGGGGGTATCGTCCACAAGAAGTTGATAAGTATTTAGATGTAATTATTCATGATTATGAAGAATATGATAGAATAGTTCAAGATTTTGAAGCAGAAAAGAAAGAACTTATCGAAGACAACATCCGATTAAAACAAGAGGTTAGAAGATTAAGAACGCAACTTGAAGCTTTAAAAGATGGCGCTAAAGAGTTATCTGGTGTAAGTAATGCGGACTTACTTCGTAGAATCTCCAACTTAGAAAAATTCATATATGAAAATAAATAATATTTTGACAAACGCTGTATTCTAGTAATATAGAGGAAAGTCCATGCTCGCACAAGCTGTAATGCTTGTAGTGTTCGTGCTAGGGGAAAAAATAACCCTAGGTAGCATTTGCTAACGGCTCTGAAATAATCTAAGTCATTGATATGATTAAAGTAGGTATAAAAGTGCCATAGAGACGAGTAAGCCGGAAACGGTGGAAATGGAACGTGGTAAACCCCGCGAGCGAGAAACCCAAATTTGGTAGGGGAACTTAACTGGAGGAATAAAAACGAAGGTTGGGATCAGGAAACTGATAGATAGATGTTTGTCGCCCAGTAATGGGAACAGAACATGGCTTATAAAATATTATTTTTTTTTAATTTTAGTGAGGAGTCAAACGTGAAAGAAATAGGAGAAAAACTAAAAGAAGCTCGTGAAAGTATTGGCGTTTCAATAGACGAAGCAAGTGAAGATTTAAAAGTTAAACCTTCAGAAATAGAAGAAGTTGAAAAAGGGAACATAAAAGCTTTAAAAGATATTTTTTCTTTAAAAAATTTTATACGTGATTATGCAAAATACTTAGGACTAAGTTATGATGATATGTTGGACGAATTTAATGAATATTTATTTGATTATACATCTCAAATTTCGCTTGATGATATTAAAAAAGCAAAGGGTAAAGATGAATCAGTAAAAAAAGAAAAAAAAGTTATATCTCCATATACAATGGAGCCAAAGAAAAGGAATAAGTGGATACCACGGATCATATGGAGTTTAATATTAATCTTATTAATAGTTGGATCATATTTTTTATATCAAACTATTAAAGATGATACAAATACTAAAAATGATATTAATGTAATAGAATAGGAAATGAAAAATGAATTTACCAAATAAATTAACAATATCAAGAATTATTATTTCAATAATTATAATATTTATTCTTTTATTCCCTTTTGATTCAATGGGAATAAATATACCTGATTTCTATATTAATGAACAACTAGTTGTTCACTTAGAATATTTAATTGCTGGTGTTTTATTTGTTATTGGTTCTTTAACTGATTTCTTAGATGGATACATTGCAAGAAAATATAATTTAATTACCGATTTCGGAAAACTTATTGATGCTATTGCTGATAAAATGTTAGTTAATTCAGTTTTAATTATCTTAGCTTCTACAGGTACAATTAGTGCAATTGTTCCAGTTGTTGTTATTTTAAGAGATACTGTTGTTAATAGTATTAAAATGTTAGCTGCTAGCAAAGGAAAAGTTGTTGCTGCAATTAAAAGTGGTAAATATAAAACAGCTTGTTTAATGATTGGTGTTACTTTAACATTATTCTATAATTTACCATTTGAATTATTCAATTTAAAAGTGGCTGATTTCTTCTTATTAGTTGCTACAATTTTATCATTAGTATCAGGTGTTCAATATTATTTTTTAAACCAAAATATTATTTTTGATAACAAAGAGTAATTTTTACTCTTTTTTTGTAGGATTTTTTTATATTTTTGTTATATTATATAAGTAGGGATCAATTATAGGAGGAAAAATTATGGCAAAAGAAAAAGACGATAAAGTATTAGAATCTGTGTTACTTGAAATAGAAAAACAATTTGGAAAAGGTTCTGTTATGAAATTAGGAGATAGTGCTAGAAACGAAATTGATGTTGTTTCTACAGGGTCTCTAAGCCTCGATATTGCTTTAGGTATAGGTGGATATCCTAAAGGAAGAATAATTGAAATATATGGTCCAGAATCAAGTGGTAAAACAACATTTGCACTTCATGCTATTGCTGAAGTACAAAAACAAGGGGGAAGAGCAGCTTTTATTGATGCTGAACATTCCTTAGATCCGAATTATGCTTCTAAATTAGGAGTAGATATAAATGAATTATTATTATCACAACCTGATAATGGTGAACAAGCTTTAGAAATTTGTGAAGCATTAGTTAGAAGTGGGGCTATTAATATTATTGTTATAGACTCAGTAGCCGCATTAGTACCACAAGCTGAAATTGAAGGTGAAATGGGAGATTCCCATGTTGGACTACAAGCAAGACTTATGAGTCAAGCATTAAGAAAATTATCTGGAATAATAAATAAAACAAATACAATTGCTATATTTATAAACCAATTACGTGAAAAAGTAGGTGTTATGTTTGGAAATCCTGAAGTAACACCTGGAGGAAGAGCACTTAAATTTTATTCATCTATTAGACTTGATATAAGAAGAAGTGAGCAAATTAAATTAGGAACAGACATAATTGGTAATAAAACAACTATAAAAGTTGTAAAAAATAAAATGGCACCACCATTTAAAAGTTGTATGGTAGATATTATGTATGGTGAAGGAGTATCAATGGAAGGTGAATTAGTTGATTTAGCAGTTAATGCAGGCATTGTTGATAAATCTGGAGCATGGTATTCATACAAAGGTGAAAAAATAGGTCAAGGTAAAGAAAATGTAAAAGAATTATTTAGGAAAAATCCTAAATTAAAAGATGAAATATATATTAATGTAAGAAAATACTATAATATTGAAAAAAAAGAAAATAAAGAAATAAAATAAATATGATATAATTATCATAGGAGGTAGTTAGATGGGTAATTTTTGTTCAAAATGTGGAACTGCCATTAAAAATGATGATGGCTATTGTTCAAATTGCGGCTATCAATTAAAAAAAGATAAAAAAAGAGTAACTGCTGGCATGTTAGGTCTTTTCTTAGGACCATTAGGAATACATAATTTTTATTTAGGAGATAAAAAGAAAGGTATTATGCAAATTGTAATTACTCTATGTTCATCAGGTGCTGCTGGTATTGTTGGAATAGTAGAAGGTATATTAATTCTTACAGGAATTATGAATGTTGAGAATAACTAGTTTTATACTAGTTTTTTTCTTTTTAAGATTTTTCACTTCTTGACTTATTATTATATCCATATTAAAATAGAGTTAGGTGAAATTTTATTTTGCTTAAAAAAAACAGAAGATGGAGGTATTTATGAACGATGTAGTTTACTCCATTTTACTTGTTTTAATTGGAACTTTTTTTGGAACAATAGTATTTATTGTTGTTAATTATATTAGAGGAATTAAAGTTAGTAGTAAAATTGATACTATGCTTGAGAAAGCACGTAAAGATGCTGATAAAATTAAAAGAGATTATTTATTAGAAGCTAAAGAAGAAGCACATAAATTAAAAGTCGAAACTGACAAAGCTATCAAAGAGAAAAAAGCTGAAGTAAAAGAACAAGAAGAAAGATTATTAGCAAGAGAATCAAGTATGGATAGAAGAGATCAAACTCTTCAAAATAGAGAATTAATGCTTGAAGAAAAAGAAAATAATATAATTAATAAACAAAGAGACATTCAAAAAGAACAAGAAAAAGTGGAAGAAATCAAAAAAGAACAAATCACTTTACTTGAAAAAATTGCAGGATTTACAGCAGCTGAGGCTAGAGATCTTGTTATGAAAAAAGTTGAAGACATGATGAGTTTAGAAATTGCAGCATATATTAAAGACCAAGAAGCTGAAGCTAAACTTGAAGCTGATAAAAAAGCTAAATCAATGTTAGTTTCATCTATGCAAAAATATGCTAGTGATGTTGCAAACGAACAAACAGTAACAGTAGTAACTTTACCTAACGATGATATGAAGGGAAGAATCATCGGTAGAGAAGGTAGAAATATTAGAACAATAGAATCAGTTACAGGTGTTGATTTAATTATTGATGATACACCAGAAGCTATTGTAGTTTCTTCATTTGATCCACTTAGAAGAGAAATCGCAAGAATTACAATTGATACATTAATTAAAGATGGACGTATCCATCCAGCACGTATTGAAGAAATATATGACAAGACTGTAAAAGAAATGAATGCTAAAATTCTTGAATTTGGTAATGAAGCATTATTTGAACTTGGAATTACTAAAGTTGATCCTGAGTTAGTTTCATTATTAGGAAAATTACATTTTAGAACTAGTTATGGTCAAAATGCATTACAACATTCAATCGAAGTTGCACACTTAGCAGGAATCCTTGCAAGTGAATTAGGTGAAAATGTAGCCCTTGCTAAAAGAGCAGGTTTATTACATGATATAGGAAAAGCAATTGATCATGAAATTGAAGGAAGTCATGTTGATATTGGTTCTGATATAGCAACAAAATATAAAGAAAATAAAATTGTTATTAATGCTATTGAATCACATCATGGTAATAAAGAAGCAAATTGTGTTATTTCAGTACTTGTAGCTATTGCTGATGCACTTTCAGCATCACGCCCAGGAGCAAGAAATGATTCATTAGAAAATTATGTTAAAAGATTACAAGATTTAGAAGCTATTGCAAGCAATATGCCAGGAGTTCAAAGTACATTTGCTGTTCAAGCAGGACGTGAACTTCGTGTAATCGTAAAACCTGATGAAATCGATGATCTTGGAAGCTTTAAAGTGGCTAGAGATATTAAGGAAGAAATTGAAAACAAATTACAATATCCAGGAACTATTAAAGTTACTGTAATAAGAGAAACAAGAGCAACAGAAGAAGCTAAATAAAGCTTCTTTTTTTATGTTTTAATAATAGGAGGTAGTAGGATGAAAAAAGGGTTTACAACTAGATTTACTTATAGTACTGTTAAATTAGAAGATGCTGAATATTTAACATCTATAACTATTCCATCAACTTTTGAAATAATTGAAAAAGAAGGAATTAATAAAAGAAATAGAGGTAACCAATCACTAGCAACAATAGTTAATAAAACAGGAAGAAGTTTTGATTGGTCTAGTATTACTGGTTCTAAAACTGAAGGTCAAAATTTTATAACTGGTAATATTTCTCATGAATATGGAAATATAAATGTAACAAATTAAAAAAATACACTAATTTTAGTGTATTTTTTTATATTAACATTAATAAAATATTTAAACTTGTTATCAAACCATTATGTACAAAATGTAAAAAGACTGGAAAACAAATATTTTTAGTTTTATACATAATTGATGCAAATACTATACCTGGTATTGAATAAGGAATTATATAAAGTAAATCAATAGCACTATCGTATGAACCTATAACATGGAAAGCTCCAAACATTAATCCTGATAATAATATAAATAAATATTTATTTTTAAAAACATTATAAAAACTTAATCTAAAAATAAATTCTTCTATTATAGGTGCTAATAATACAGAAAGTATAAATGTATATATCGGATATTCTTTAAATAATTCATTAACCATATCTTGATTATTAGCAGTACTACTAGGATCTAACAATAGTATAATAGCATTACTAATCATCATTAAAGCAAGTATCAAAAACCAACATTTAAAATATTTTTTAAAGTATACTAAATTATTCTTTTTAAAATCTTTTATCATAATAGCTAATTGATCTTTAAACATTAAAATTACAACAATAATAACGCAAAGTTCAATAATTATTGTATATAATTGTTTTATTAAAATAGGAATATCATTAGTATCCACACCAAGAATTTGAAAAGGTAATCCTGAATAATTAGTACTAATAAACCATAAAATAAAACAAAAAATACCTTTTAAACCTAAAATATTATCTCTTTTCATTCTATCACCAATATAATTATATCAAAAATTAAGGTATTTAAATAGTTTTTTCTTTATTTTTACATTATATTATGTTATAATGTTTGTAGCTGCAAGAAAAAGAAAGGAGAGTAGGGATTCGTCCCTGCTCTTTAATGTAATATGGAGGTATTTATGAAAATTGAAGATAAAATTCGTGAATTAATCGAAGAAGAAATTAATAAAAACAATTATATTTTAGATGAAGTTGTATATGTAAAAGAAGGCGGAGTACAATTTTTAAGAATTATAATTGATAAAGAAGGATATATTAACGTTGATGATTGCCTTAAAGTATATCATGCAATAAATCCTATTTTAGATAAAAATGATCCAATTAAAGAACAATATATGTTAGATGTATGTTCTAAAGAGAAAGGAAGAGAATAATGAATAACAAAGAATTCTTAAATGCTGTTAAATTAGTAGTAAAAGAAAAAGGAATTAATGAAGACGTTATTTATGAAGCAATGGAATTAGCACTTAAAAGTGCATATAAAAGAAATTTTAACTCGCTAGAAAATGTTGAAGTAAAAATTGATAGACTAACAGGAGAAATAAAAGTATTGTCATACTTAGAAGTAGTAGAATTTGATGAAGAAGAAGGATTAGATCCAGAATTAGAAATTTCATTAGAAGAAGCTAGAGAAACACATCCTGAAATACAAGTTGGAGAAAAAATTTATACTGAAATTACACCAGATGATTTCGGACGCGTAGCAGCTGCAACTGCAAAACAAGTAGTTGTACAAAAAATTAGAGAAGCAGAAAGAAATGTAATCATCGATGAATATAACGATAAACAAGATGAAATGGTTACAGGATCTGTAGAAATGGAAGATGTTAGAAATTACTATATTAATTTAGGTAAAACTCAAGGAATTTTACCAAAAACTGAAATTATTCCAGGAGAAACTATTAAAATGGGTTCAAGTATTAAAGTATATATTACTAAAGTTGATAACAACTCTAAAGGGCCTCTTATTTTACTTTCAAGAAGTCATTATGGATTTGTTAAAAGATTATTCGAACTTGAAATTCCTGAAATTAATGAAGGGTTAGTATTAGTACAAAGTGTAGCTAGAGAAGCTGGAAATAGAACTAAAATATCTGTTTCAAGTGAAGATGAAAACATTGATGCAGTAGGAAGTTGTATCGGTGAAAAAGGAAGCCGTATTGCAAATATTTTAAATGAACTTGCAGGAGAAAAAATTGATATTATTCCATTTGATAAAGAACCTAAAAAATACATTGAAAATGCATTAAGTCCTGCTAAAAATGTTAATGTATTTATAACTGATGAAAAAGCTAAAGAAGCTTTAGTAATTGTTGACCAAGAAAATTTATCATTAGCAATTGGTAAAAAAGGATTAAATGTTAAATTAGCATCTAGATTAACAAAATATAAAATTGATGTTAAAACTGAAGCACAAGCTAAAGAATTAGGAATTAATTTAGTAGTTGAATAAGGTGATAAAATGATTAAAAAAGTACCATGTAGAACTTGTGTAATAACAAGAGAAAAATTACCAAAAAAAGAATTAATAAGAGTTGTAAGAACTCCAGAAGGGGAAGTAATAATTGATGAAACAGGTAAAGCTAACGGAAGAGGAGCTTATTTAAAAAAAGATTTAGAGACTTTTAATAAAGCCGAAAAATCAAAAGCATTAGATAGACACCTTGAAGTAGTTGTACCTGCACATGTATACGAAGATTTAAAAAAACTAATATAGAATAGAGGTGTTATTTATGATGAGTGTTTTAGAATATGCACTAGACATGAATAAAGAAGTTAGTACAGTACTAAAAAAATGTAAGGAATTAGGAATTGATGCTAATTTAGAAGACGACCTACTAGATGATGAAGGAATTACTTTATTAGATAATGCCTTCCAAAATGATGATGCAAATGATTTTAACGAAGAAGAATTTATTGAAAATGAAACAGTAGAAGTAGTAGTATCAAATCAAAAAATTGATCATGACAACGTTAAAAAAGTACAAAAACTTAAGAAAAAACAAGATATTAAAGTAAATAAGAAAAAAGAATTTGCTAATAAGAAAAAAGAAATGTATAAAAATAAAGAAAAACTAGTTTCTAATAAAGCTGTTGTTGGGGATAATGTTGTATTATATAAAGAAAATATGACAGTAGCAGAATTAGCAAAAGAAATAGGAGTTAATGGAACTGAATTAGTTAGAAAATTATTTAATTTAGGTGTAATGGCTACATTAAATAATTCACTTGACTATGAAAAAGCAGAACTTCTAGTAATAGATTATGGTAAGGAATTAAAAAATGAATCATCACAAGATGTTACTAATTTTGAAAATTTAGAAATCGTTGAAGATGAAAAAGATTTAGTTAAAAGACCACCTGTTGTTACAATTATGGGACATGTTGACCATGGTAAAACAACATTATTAGATAAAATCCGTGAAGCTCATGTAGCTGATGGTGAAGCTGGTGGAATTACGCAAGCAATTAGTGCTTACCAAGTAAACCATAATGGTGATATTATTACATTTATTGATACTCCAGGACATGCTGCATTTACTGAAATGCGTGCTAGAGGAGCTGGAATTACTGACGTAGTTATTATTATCGTTGCTGCTGATGATGGTGTAATGCCTCAAACAAAAGAAGCAATTGACCATGCTAAAGCAGCTGGAGTTCCAATTTTAGTTGCGGTAAATAAAATTGATAAACCTGAAGCAAATCCAGATCGTGTTTTAACAGAATTAACAGAATATGGATTAGTACCTGAATCTTGGGGTGGAGACACTATTGTTACTAACATTAGTGCTAAAACAGGTCAAGGAATCGATGAATTACTTGAAAATATTTTATTAGTATCTGAAATGGAAGATTATAAAGCTAATCCTAATAGATATGCTATGGGTACAGTAATTGAATCAAGATTAGATAAATCACTAGGACCTGTAGTATCAGTTTTAGTTCAAAATGGAACATTAAGATTAGGAGATCCAATTGTAGTTGGACATGCTGTAGGTAAAGTAAGAACACTTAAAAATGATTTAGGTATTGAAATTACATCAGCTATTCCATCTATGCCAGTAGAAATTACAGGATTAAATGAAACACCATCTGCAGGTGATAAATTTATGGCTTTCGAATCAGAAAAAGAAGCAAGAAAAATAGCTGAACAAAGAAGCATTCAAGCTAAACAAGCTAAACAAGCACCACAACAAGCAGTATCATTAGATGATTTATTTGCTCAAATTCAAGAAGGAGCAAAAGAAATTAAAGTTATTATTAAAGCTGATGTTAATGGTTCTGCTGAAGCAGTTAAAAATTCTTTAGAAAAAATTGAAGTAGAAGATGTTAAAGTTAAAGTAATTAGAAGTACTGTTGGAGCAATTACAGAAGGAGATATTGTACTTGCAAAAGCAAGTAATGCTATCTTAATAGGATTTAATGTTAGACCAACAAATTCAATTAAAGATTATGCTAAAGAAAATGGTGTAGAAATTAGACTTTATGATATTATTTATAAAGCTGTAGAAGAAATGGAAGCTGCTATGAAAGGTATGCTTGACCCAGAATTCGAAGAAAAAACTTTAGGAACAGCAGAAGTAAGACAATTATTTAGATTCTCAAAAGTAGGAATTATTGCAGGATCATATATAACAGAAGGATTAATTAAAAGAGATTCTAAAGCTCGTATAATTAGAGATGGCGTTGTTATTTATGATGGTAATGTAAATTCATTACAAAGAGGAAAAGATGCTGTTAAAGAAGTTAAAAAAGGATTAGAATGCGGAATTACAATTGAAAACTTTATTGATATTAAAGAAGGCGACGTAATTGAAGCATATGAAATGGTAGAAATAAAGAGATAATAATTTATCTCTTTTTTTAGGAGGAAATATGACAAATAGACTATATGACAATATGAATAAAACAATACTAGAAACAGAAATAAAAGAAATAAATATAAAAGATAATTTATTTCATTATGAATTTAAAAATACTGTTTTTTATGCTAAATCGGGTGGAATGGAAAGTGATATTGGCTACATTAATGGTATAAAAGTATTAGAAGTATATAAAATGGATAACAAAGTTATTCATGTTCTTGATAAAAAAATAAGTAATCCAGTATTAATGGAAGTAGATTATAAAACAAGATTAGAACACGCTAGTGTTCATACAGCGCAACATTTAATTTCAGCTCTTTTTCAAAATAATTACAATGCAGAAACAAGAAGTTTTAATGCTGGATATGAATTTTCAACATTAGAACTTGAATTAGAAGAATTAAATGATGAAATGATTGCAAATATTAATTTAGAAGCAAATAAATTAATTAGAGAAGATTTAAAAATTAAAATAGAATATCCTACAGATATAAAATCAAAATATTCAGAAACAAGAGCCGTAATAATAGGTGATATAGATTATAATTTATGTGGATGTATTCATGTTCCATCACTAAGATATATTGGTAAAATATGTATTTTTGATTATGAAAAAACACCATATGGATATAACCTAAAATTTGTCTCTGGAGACCAAGTAGTAAGATATGTTTATGATAAATATCAAATATTAGATCAAATGAAAAACGATTTAAAATCACCAATAAATGAACTTAATACAGCTGTATTAAAAGTAATAGAAGATAAACAAAATATTGAAAAAGAATTAGATACTTTAAAAGAAAAATATTTTAAAGAATTAATCAAAAACATAAATACTAAATTTTATATGTTTGATTTAAATATTAAAGATTTTCAATATTTAGCAAGTATATATCAAAAAGAAGTTAACAAACCTTTTTGTTTCTTAACACATTATGATAATAATGTTCATATAATTTGTTACAATTTAGAAAATAATTTGGATTTATTTAATGAACTAAAAGAAAAATTCAATTTAAAAGGTGGAGGAAACAAAACAAAAGCTCAAGGTGGTGGTGAATTTAATGAGGAAATTATCAGGTTTTTACAAGATGTTGACAAATAATAAGAAAGTGATATACTAGCAACCTAAAGGAGGGTTATTATGTATTCATTTGAATATTATACACAAGGTTCTTGTATGGAAGGTTTTCGATATATTGTTGAAGGAAACAATGTTTTAGATGTTACAGTTTTAGGTAAAGGTGGTTGTCCAGGACAAAAAGTTGTTCTTTGTAATACTGCCATGATGATTAAAGATATTGATAAAATTGTAGAATTATGGGGTAATATCGCATGCTCTGGATCAGAGTCAAAACCAAAAACATCATGCTCACAACAATTTTGTATAGGTTTATTACTTTATAAAAAAATGATGTTAGGTGGAAATCTTACAGAAGAGCAACAATCTAGAATTAAAAACTTTAAACAAATCGAAAACGAAAAAGAAGAAATGGAAAGAATACAAAATAAATTAACAAAAAGATTAAAACCAAATAATAAATTAATATAAAAAGGTATAATTATATACCTTTTTAATTTTTTTTAATAATTTTTATATTGTTTTTTAATTATTTAAAATGTATGATATTTGTTATGGGGGAAATAGGAGGAAAAATGAGAAGTGAAACAATAAAAGAGATGCTTGAAAAAAGTGCAGTTATGTACCCTAATAATATAGCATTTTATGAAAAGAAAAATAACGAATACTACGGTATTACATATAAACAATTATATGAAGATGTAATAGCATTTTCAAACAGCTTATATAATCAAGGACTAGAAGATAAAAATATAGCCATCATAGGTAAAAATAGTTATGAATGGGCTGTAGCATACTTAGCAACAATGAATGGTCTTGGAACTGTTGTACCCCTAGATAAAGAACTGACAAAAGAAGAATTAGAAAACAGTTTACAAAGACTTGAAATTGGTGCCTTAGTATATTCTAAAGACCAAGCAAATAAAATAGATGATTCTAAATATAATACTATCAAAATGGAAACTGATATGTATGAAATGATAGAAGAAGGAAAAAAATATGGAAATCTATTAAAAGATAAAAAAGTAGATCCTAAGGAAACAAAAGTATTATTATTTACTTCTGGAACTACAAGTAAATCAAAAATTGTAATGTTATCTAATGAAAATATCATGTACAATATTAATACATTAGATCAATTTGCAGTAGTAACAGAAAAAGATAGATTCTATTCTGTTCTTCCTATGCATCATACATTTGAAGGGACAGGAGGATTTTTACTTCCACTTGACAGAGGTGCTAGTGTAATTCATTTAGATAATCTTAAAAATGTTAGTAAAGATATGAAAGAAATGAAACCAACTATTATGATAGGTGTACCTAGAGTAGTAGATTTATTTGATAAGAAAATTGTAAAAGAAATAGAAAAAAAAGGAAAAACAAAATTAGTTAAATATGCTACAATGATTGGAAAAGTTGTTCCACCATTAAAAAAACATTTATTTAAAGATATTCATGAAGGTTTAGGAGGACAATTAGATAAAATAATCGTAGGAGGTGCTCCATCAAATCCTGATGCTATTAAACGTTTAAGAGATTATGGAATAGCAGTTATAGAAGGATATGGTTTAACAGAATGTGCACCATTAGTAGCAGGTAATAATGCGAAAAAATATAAACTTGGTTCTGTAGGACAAAAATTACATGGAACAGATTTAAAACTTGTTAATCAAAATGAAGATGGTGTAGGTGAAATAGCTGTTAAAGGACCACAAGTATTTAATGGATACTTTGAAAACGATGAAGCTACAAAAAATGCTTTCGATGAAGAAGGATATTTTTTAACAGGAGATTTAGCATCTATTGATAAAAATGGATATATTGACATTAAAGGTAGAAGTAAAAATGTAATTATTACCTCTAATGGAAAAAATGTTTATCCTGAAGAAATTGAAAATATGTTAAACGAAAATGAATCAATTAGACAAGCAGTAGTTAGTCAACGTGAAAATAAAATTGTAGTTGATTTAGTTATGAAAGATGAAATTATGCAAAAAATAAAAAATAATCCAAAATTTAGAGATGAAATTTATAAGGTTATGAAAGAATATGTAAATGAAATAAATCAAAGAATTTCTGAATATAAACGTATTCAAAAAGTTGTACTTCGAGATGAACCATTTGAAGAAACTTCAACATTAAAAATTAAAAGAAAATAAAAAAATCCTTCTATTGTGATATAATCATAATAGGAGGATTTTTATATGGATAAAAAAGGGTTTACTCTTATCGAGTTATTAGCTGTTATATTAATATTAGGAATTATTGCTCTAATAGCAATACCAACAGTTAATAATATTTTAGATGAAGCACGCGAAGGGGCGTTTAAACAATCAATAAATCAAATAATAAAAGCAATTGAAAATGACTGTATGCAAAGAAAAATTGTAGGAAAAGAAATAATTACACAATATTCTTTTACAAGTAATGGTGTTATTCCGCAAATAAATGTAAAAGGTTCAATTCCAAAAGAAGGATATGCAACAGTAGATAACGATTGTAAAGTTACACTAAATGCTAGTGATAATCATTATTACACTTATACATCAGGTAATAACAATGTAGTTTTAAAAGAAAAAAAAGAAGCTAAAGTATATGGATTAAGATATGATGGTACTACATATACAAGACTTAACGATGCAGTAGGAATGGTTGCTAATGCTGGTGTTAATGATGAAGCAGTACAAAATGATTTTGATAATGCTGAAATATATAGTGAAATGAAAGAAATTACTGATCATCTTGGAAATTCTTTCATATTAATTCCTAAATTTTATATAAAAAAAGTTGTTAATGGTAATACAAGAGAATGGTATATATCAAAAGAAAAAAAAGATGAAAGTTACTATCTTCCAGCATGTTTTGTAGATGAAGATACTAATGCTATACATTCTTATATTTTATTTGGAAAATTTCCAGCCAGTTTACAATATAATAATGAGGAAAAAATTATTTTCAACTCTAAGAGAAATTATGCAGGTCGTTCATCTTGTAGTATGACTCAATGTAGAGAATATGCTTTAAATAATAATACAATTGATATTACAGGCTATCAAGTAGCTGATGTTCATATGCTTGATGCTATAAAAGCTTTATTTTATATTGAATTTGCTACCTTAAATTCACAATCTATTATGATGGGAATTTCATCACAACCAGAAACTTCTTTATATCCAAATGGATTAACAGATAGTGTTGTTGCTTCAAGTGGTTCTGTAAATAGTTTAACTAGTACAACTAGTCCAATGAAATATAGAGGAATTGAAAATTTATGGGGATATATGTGGGAATATTATGATGGAGTAAATGTTAAAAATAATACTGGTGAAATATATATCAATAAAAATGCTAAATTATACACCTCTGATATAACAGAAGGATATGAAAAAATTGGTTATACTCGTGGTTCGTCTGGTGGATGGATAAAAACTCTTGGTTGGGATCCAAATTATCCTTTTGCTGAATTTCCAATAGAAGTAGGTGGAAATGACAGCACAGGATATGGGGATTATTATTACGCAAATGGAGATAATGCAATTCAAAACTATTATGCAACTGGATCAATGGCAAATGGTACACAAGCAGGATTAAATTTAATATCATTTACCTTTAATCCTGCTAGAGAACATAATTATATTAATTTTAGTAGTAGATTAGCTAAGACACCATTTTAATTTTTAATAAAAAATGTTATAATGTTTTTGAGGTGATTTTATGAGTATTAAAGTCGATAGAATTGGAAGCAATTTAGTAAAAGAAATAAGTTATATTTTAATGACTGAAGTTAAAAATCCAGATGTTAGATTTGTTACAGTTACAGATTGTAAAGTAACATCAGATTTATCTTATGCTAAGGTTTATGTTACTGTATTCAATCAAGATAAAATTAATGAAACTATGAAAGCTTTAAAACAAGCTAGTGGATTTATTCGTCATGAATTAAGAGAAAGAGTAGATATTAGACATATTCCAGAACTTGAATTCGTGTATGATGAATCAATTGAATATGGTAAAAAAATTGAAAACATTATTGAAAAAATTAAAGAAGAAGATGGAGAATAATCCATCTTTTTTAACATACGAAAGAGGATAACATGAAAATTATAAAACCAAACGAAAGTCATAAAAAAGAATTCTTAAATTATGTATTAGAAGCTTATTTAGCAAATGAAAAAGAAATACCATTAAATTATAAAGGAAACTATGAAATATGGCTTAGAGATATAAAAAACGAAGAAAAAGGAATAAATTTAAAAGAAAATAGAGTTTCAGCAACTACTTATTTTGTATTTGATAATAATAAAATTGTCGGAACACTATCAATTAGGCATAATTTAGATTTACCATGTGTTTATAATTTTGTAGGTCACATTGGTTACAATGTTAGAGTAAGTGAAAGAAACAAAGGATATGGTAAAAAGATTTTAGAATTAGGTCTAAAAGAATGTAAAAAAATGCAAATAGAAAATGTCTTAATAACATGTCTTGAATCTAATATAGCATCAAAGAAAATCATTTTATCACAAGGAGGAATCTTAGAAAACAAAATTTATTTTGAAGAAGAAGATGAAAATATTTGTAGATATATTATTAAAAACTATAGTTAGAACATCATTATTTTTGTTATAATATAATAAAGTGGTGATAAGATGAAAAAAGAAGAAAAAAAGAAAAAAGAAAAAAAAGTCTTAGAAAAAAAACCTAAAAAAGAAGTTAAAAAAAAAGTTGTTAGAAAAAAAACTAAAGTAAATAAAAAAGAATTAGAAAAACAAGAAAAATTAAAAGCAGCTCAATTGTTATACGATAAAATAAACGAAGAATGTAAAGCCGAAGATTTTTATAAAAAATTAATCGAAGAAGAAGAAATTGAAGATAATGAAATAATAAACGAATTCGAAGAAGAAGAAATTGAAAAAAATGATAATTTATTTATATTTATTTTAGCTATTGTCATTATCTTAGTTATATTATTTTTAAATTTATAGTAGGTATTGTCTACTATTTTTTTATATGCTATAATATGCCTCGTTAGGGGAGAAACTATGGAAAAATTAGTACTTGATGATCTAGAAATAAAAAGATTAAAAATGCTTGGAGAAGGTTCAGAAGGAAGAGTTTATTTATACAATGATAGTGCTTTAAAATATTATCATACAGCACGTTTAAAACGTGAAAACTATGAAAATAAACTTGCTAAAATAACGGAACTTAATAAAATGAATTTAGATAATTATATTCTACCAAAAGGTTTAGTTTATAATAAAGATGATATGTTTAGAGGCTTTACTATGAATTATCAACCATCAGATAT
>CAJGDV010000008.1 GCA_904502155.1 uncultured Bacilli bacterium | reverse complement strand
TATAATTTTCTATTTTTTCATCTTCTATATTTAAATATAATACATCCCAAGAATATAAATTGCTACGATAAAATATTTGAAAATTATTTTCATTAATTTTATATGCTTGAATATAAGTTATTTTATTATTAATTTTAATTTCATTTTCTTGAATAATATTCAGTTTTTTATCTAAAATTTTATAATTAATAATATTATTTTCATTATGTCCTGTATAAAAAATAATATAACCATCTTTATAATCTAATAATGATCCATTATTATGATCATCTGGTTTTATTTCATCAATTTTATATTCTTTATTAGTATTAGTATCTTTAATTTTTAAAATACCATCACTTGATACATAAGTTAATAAATCATCATTAACAATAGGTTTAGTCCACCAAGTATATGATTCATAATCAGGATAAAGAATTAGGAATAAAGGTATAAATAGAAGAAGAAAGAAATAACTATATTTCTTCTTCATTTAATTTATACCCTTTATTTACTAAATATTTATATAGTTTATCTCCCTTTATATATACCTTATCTTTATTTTCATAATTATAATCTTCAAACTTATAATATTTTCCATTTTCATTTAAACATTTAGATCCCATATATCTAGATAAATCATTAGTAATAATAAAGAAATTATCTTTTATTTCAATTTCATTATTACAATAGAATAATTGATAATCAGAAAGTCTCATTTGATATCTTCTAATATTATTGCTTTGTGAAATATTCATAACCATAGGATATTTTTTATAAGCTTTAGTATTATAAATAAATTCTGATGGTGCTTCAACTTGGTCTTTATAGATGTTATCAACATCTACTTTAACTAGTTTAAAATTCAACATTGATATTAAAAGGAATACAGCACACAAAATGTATCCAAAGTTTTTATTATCTCTATTTTTCTTGTATAAATATATTGCTGAAATACCAAATGCTATTAAGCATGTTGTTATTATAGATTCAACAAAATTATATACATAAATATCTCTTCCTAAAAATGAGAATGCTAATAAAGATATACTATTATCTAAAAGTATTCCTCCTGTTATACCTTTTAAATTAGGATATACTAATAAATAAAATAATAATAAAATTAATATATTAAAGAAAACTAATCTATGTCTTGATTCGTTCTTATTTTTATATAGTGCTAAGAATAATAAAGGTCCTGCAATACTTGCCATATAACGAACATAAACCATTCTATCTAACCTACCAGTATCACCATCTACATAGAATGCTAATGCACATCTATACATCCATACAATTCCTACAATTAATGTAAAAATTGTAAATGCTTTGATAAAAACTCTTAAAATAAAATCTTTTTTATTTTCTTCTTTTTTATCAAAGAAAGGTTTAAATCCAAATCCAAATGTTATTCCTATTAAAACAGTTAACCAACCTAATAATAGTTTAACAAAGGCTGTAAAGCCTGATACAGTTGTAAATATTTTTCTTAAATCGCTTATTTTAACTTTTTCAAGTGTTGCATTTTTAACGCCACCTAAAGCATATAAGTTTTCTTTAACGTTTCCATATACTACTTTATTAACCATAAAGAATATTATTAATGCTGAAAAATAATATTTTAAATCAACTAAATCCTCTTTATGTTTAATTTTATAATATATAACTAATAATAGTGATGATGCTACTATGATTACTCCTCTAGAGTGACACATATATGCATACATTGTTAAGAATCCTATTAAGAAACTTAGAAATCTTTTATCCTTCTTTTTTTGGATTTCTAAAAATAATATTAATAATATCCATGGAAGTACAATAAGTGATAAATCAGCTGTTGTAAACATTGATATTAAAAATGGTGCTGGAAGTAATGTTATTAATGGTATTAAATAATAATTCTTATTTTTTAAATATTTTTTCAGTATTATATATATTAATACTGGTACAAAAGAATATATTATTCCATTTACCACTAATAATGCTTTATATGTTAAATTAGGATTTTTAATAAATAACATTACAGGCAAATAAAAGATTGATTGTCCATAACGATATAAATAGTTTTCCATACTAGATGTAGCATAAGTCCAGTTTTTTCCAATTAAGGAAAGGGCACTAGCAACAGTACCCGCTTCATCTACCATATGAACTAAACTACTATTTAGAGCAAATCCTAAAAATATTATTAATGTTATTATATATAATTTCTTTTTCATTTATCCTCCTACTATTTCTATTATAGTTGAATTAGATCTAGTACAAGTCCCCGTTATAAACTCACCTTCACTACTACAACTTGAAACTCCAAGAATATCTTTCCAATCAAATGCTTTTCCCGTTTTGTTAATCACCTTTTTTAATGAAGATGACATACGAAAAACTTGCATACCGAATGTTGTAACTGTACTTGGTATGGTAATTTCTGTAATATTAGATTTTGAAAAAGCATAATTATCTATTGTTATTACACCTTCTGGAATATCTATATTATATTGATATTGATAAAATGATTGGATTCCAATTGTCTTTAAATTTCCATTTTTAGGTAATTTTACAATATAGTTTGGAACTCTATTATCAAATACTCTATAATCATATTCTAACATAAAAACATTTTTTCCAATTGTTTCTAAGTATTGCATATTTGATAAATCTATTGATTCCATAGTTACTGGTACTCCATAGCCATAGCATTCACATGAGTCTGGTATAGCAAATCCATATTGACTAATTTCTTTTATTTGTTGTCCATTAATTATAGCTGGAACAACAATATTATTTGTATTACAGTCTTCATCATCATAATTATACCCCTCTAATTTATTATTAGATACTATAAAACATTTTTCTGCTGTATAAACAATTTCATTAAGAACACAATTTGATACATCATCTTTGAAATTAATATTATCACCATCAGTGATTACACAATATTTTCCATCTGATACTGCTACTTTACTTTTACATGTACTATCAAGTTCTATTTCGCCGCTTTTAGGAAGATTTTTAGTATTTAATTCGCCAGATGCTTTACCGTCATTTATAGTATAAAATAATGTTGGTTCAAGACCTTTTATCATTTCTGATGTACATGCTTGCTGAGCTTGTTTAACTAAAGTTAAAGCTGTTGTTCTAAGTGCTCCTCTTTTTGATTCTTCAATCATATTAGTAACTGTAGGAATTGCAATTAATGCTATTATTCCAAGTATTAGAATTACAGCAAGTAATTCGATTAATGTAAAACCTTTTTTCATTCTATCAACCTCTTTTGCTAATTGTTTACTATTTCAATTGTTCTAGTATCATAAATGCATGTTCCTGCTGCAAATACTGGATCTTCATTAGAACAATAAGAACCTAAAATACTGTTCCAATTAAATTCTAAGCCGGTTTTATTAATAATTTTTTCAACTTTAGTATTATAAAATGCATAATCACCAATCGTAGTGACAGTTGATGGAATAGTAAATTTTTTTCCATAACCCATGTAAAATGCGTAATTACCAATTGATGTTACACCTTCTGGAATTACCATATCATGTCTATATTCATTAAATGCATAAACACCAATTGTTTTTAATGAACCACTTGTAGGTAATTTTATCACAAAGTCACCTACGGTTTCATCTCCCCATCTATCAAAAAAATTAACTGAAAATGCATTATCTTGTATAGTTTCTAAATATTTCATATGTGATAAATCAATTAATTCAATATCTGATGGTACACCATATCCATAACCACTAGAATCTTCGGTAAAACCATATTCACCAATTTCTTTTACTTGTTGTCCATTAATAACACTAGGAACAACAATTGTACCTGAATTACAATCTTCTATATCAAAATTGTAATCTACTATTACATTGTTTTCAACTGTAAAGCATTTGTCAGCCGTATAAATAACAGGATTTAATACACAAGGTGAACCATCATCAACAAAGTTTATAATATCTCCATCAGTAATTACGCAGTATTTTCCATCTGATACTGCTACTTTACTTTTACATGTACTATCAAGTTCTATTTCGCCACTTTTTGGAAGATTTTTAGTATTTAATTCTCCGGATGCTTTACCATCATTTATAGTATAAAATAATGTTGGTTCAAGACCTTTTATCATTTCTGATGTGCATGCTTGCTGAGCTTGTTTAACTAAAGTTAAAGCTGTTGTTCTAAGTGCTCCTCTTTTTGATTCTTCAATCATATTAGTAACTGTAGGAATTGCAATTAATGCTATTATTCCAAGTATTAGAATTACAGCAAGTAATTCTATTAATGTAAAACCTTTTTTCATACTATCTCTCCTTCTTTAACCAAAAGTTTTTTACTAAATTTATTGATTGTGTTGATAAATAAAAACCTACACAAGGTACTACAGCCCCAAAATATGGATTAGTTGTGTCTGCTATTTTTAAGTATAATACAGCAAATATATAAGTCATAATTATTATTAATATTTTTCTTAAAGAGCATGTTTCCCATGCTTTGTCTTGTTCTACTTTTTTATTTCTTTCTTCAATTTTTTTAATTCTTTTTTCTAATTCTTCCATATTAAAACTCCTCATTTATTATCATTTGATATGTTGTATATTTATAAATTAATTTCCCTCTATTTTTAGCATTTTCAATTATCATTTCTTTGTTACTTGTAGCATCATCTTTTAAATCTTCAATATTGTTTATATTGTTTTCAATAATATATTTTACTAAATCATCAATATAAAGAGCATTTAAATTAGTTGTATGTTTTGTTAGTTCTAAACATAAATCTTTCATACCATCACCATTTTAATTATATCATAAATATTGTATAATGTTATAGAGGTGATTAATTATGTTGATGGAAGACGAAATTACAGTAAAAGTTACAAGTGATTATGAAACACTTCATAATGAACTAATTAAAAATGGATTTAAATTATTAGAAGAATATGATTTAGATGATACATATTTAATAAATAAAGATATTGATATAAATAATATGGATAATTATGAAATATTAAAAAAATGTGCTCTAATAAGAGAAATTGGTGAAAATAAGAAAACATTAACATATAAATATAAAGAATTTAATGAAGATGGAAGTATAAAAAAACAAGGCAAAGTTGATTGCCCTATTACTGATGCTGTGCAAGCTTTATATTTCATGAAAGCTATTAATTATAGAGAATTATTTAAAATTCATGATCATATTATTGTTTATGTAAAAGAAGATTGTGAACTTGCAGTTCAATTAGTTAATGATGAATATATCTTTATTGAAATGGAATCATCATCTGATCATATTGATAGAGTTTATAATTCAGTAGATGAATTAAAAGAAGAACTTGATTCATATAATTTATCATATGACAAAAGTGATTACTTTTGTAAAAAAGCTTTAATAATGCTTGAAAAAATAAAACAACCTAAATAGGTTGTTTTTATAATATCCAAGATTTTTTTGGTTCTTCTAAGTTTTCATTTATTTTTAATGTTAAATTATTAATCATATTAAATATTATTTCTTTTTCTTTTTGATTAAATTTAGTTGGTTTTTTAAATTTAATTGAATATACATTACCATTTACTACAGTATGAAATTCCATTAAATATTGATTTGTTTTTTTATAATTTAAATATATAAATTTATATTTATCACCATAAATAGTAAAATTATCAGCACCTTTTTCTTTGGCTACTTTTTTACCAAATTTGCCAATTTGTTCGTCATTATATTTATTCAAATTATAAATACTAAATATTTCTGTTTTTCTAACAATTAATTTAATTAAATTTTCTTCACCATAATTTAATAAACCAAATAAATATATATCATTTGAATCTAAATAATCTTTTATCATACTATATTTAACATTTATTGTTTTTAATGATTTATTATTTTTAATATTATCTCTTGTAAATATCATCCATTCTTTTTTTAATTCCATTTTTAAATCAGTATCTTCTAATGTATAAGTTTTAGAAAATACATTTATAGGTAAAAATGATATTAACATCAATAATATAATTATTTTCTTCATTTATCTTCCCTCTATTTCACCATTGTATTATATCATAACAAATTTTTTTTTGTTATATTTTTTAAGGGAAATCATTCGACAAAATACTACATTTTTTTCTTGATTACTTCTACTTTTTGTTTTCTTAAAACAATCATTTTAAATTTATGGCCACATTTAGGACATTTAACTTTTTTTATTCCTCTTTCATAAGGCATTGGAAATTTTAATGTTGCTTTACATTTTTTACATTTCTTATAAATATAGTTTGTTTCCTTGAAATAATTTTTTATGTTTTCAAATTTATTTTTAGTTTGTCGTTTTATTTTTAGAAAAGCTTTATTTTCTTTGTTTCGATTATAAATATTTTTAGAAAAAAATCTATAAAACATAAGTACTATAACAATTAACTCTATTACATCTAAAAATTTTAAATCAACAAAAATATTAATTAAAAATAAAACCATATATATACTAAATAAAAATATATATAAATCATCAGGACCATTTCTTCCTTGCATGAATCTTATTATTTTATCTCTCATATAATTCTCCTAACTTTTGCCATATTTTAACCATAGCAAAGGTATCTAATTCACAATATTTTAATAATGAATATCTAACTTTTTTTTGTGTTTCTTCATCCATATTACCAAGATTTGCAAACATATTCATAGCTTCACTTCCATTATGAATTAAATCTAAATTTTTATAGTTTAAACTTTCATCATCTGGAAATAGTGCTGGAAGCACATACTTAATTGAGTATGATCCTTGCATTTCCTTTTTATAATAATGTCTATCTTTAAAAGGAATCATTAAGTCTTTCATATTATCATGAATATTCATTAAATGATCTTTTAAATCAGGATAAAGGTTTGCTAAATTTTTAATAACCATTTTTTCGAACATCATATTATATGCAATAGTAGTAACATCTTTAGGAATATCATTAACTAAAGCTTCTGCTAATTTTCTTCTAGGGTCTATATTAGCTTCTGCTAAAAATTCTTTATGAAATAAGTTTCCTTTTTCTTCTTCATAATAATGAAGAGAATATTGAAAAGGAATTTGCATATAAGGTTTAATACCATCATACATTGGAATTGGTTGTTGATATGATTCAAAATCTAAAAAATATAAAGGAAATGATAATGTATCTAGAAATTTTTTTATTTCTTTTTTATCAATATAACTTTCTTTATCATATAATTCAAATTCTATTTGTTGTCTAAATTTAGGATCTAACTTTTCATTTAGTAAATCTTCAAATGAAATAATACCATTATGATAAAATTTAAATTTGGCTTTATTTTGCATTCTTCTTATATTAAAAACATTATTTAAAGGAAGATTTTTAGTGCAATACTTAAAGTATGGACATTCATATGGTCTAGTGCAGTGTAGTCCTATATCATCGTTAGGTTCTTCTTTATTCTCCATATATTTATTTATTTCTTCTAATTTGTTTTCAACATCTTTTTGTTTTGATAATGCTATATCAGTAACATCTTCAGTTATAAAAAGTTCATTTAGATCAAGTTCTTTATTTCTAACATAATTTGAATTTATATAAACAATACATGTTTTAGTAACATTAAAACCAGCATTTTTAAGAACATATAATTGATAAGCAATATCATCTAAATAAATTTCATTTATACTTGTTGAACTTTTTACTTCATATATTTCAAAGTTTCCTTTTTCCTTTTTTAAAATATCAACACTACAAAAATTATTTTCATAAATAAATGATGCTTCTGTTATAACAACGTTTTCTTTTTCTAAGTGTTTTTTTGTTTCATTAATCATTATATTTAAATCATTATTAAATTCAATATCTACTCGGTCTTTAAAGAGATTTTTAGCTACTTCTCCTACTTCTTTTCCATTTTCTAAAATAGATTCGTTACCTATTTCTTCTTTTTCTTCTTTTTTATTTATTTCAAGCCATAGCATTTTATTACATTGTATGGCATTACAATATTTTGATTTTGACAATTTCATAATATCTACCTCAAAATAAGTTTAACATAAATTTATAATATATGCTATAATATTCTTAGGATGTGATTATATGATTAAAGCTTTAAAATATTGTTTTCTTATTAATATTTGTTCAATTGCTACACATTTATGGTCAGTAGTATTACTTACCGTCAATGATACATATTATAATACTACCAAAGAAGCTATGCCTTTTATTATAATGGGTATTGCACCAACATTTTTTTCATCATTAATTTTTATGTTTGTATTTAGTAAAAAAGCTGATTTTGTTTATTCAAGGGTGTTATTGCTTCAATTTTTAGTATTATTTGCATGGTATGCAATTTATGGATTAGCATTTGTTGAAAATTTTAAAGTTTTTTACTAGGAGGGTTTGGGTATGAAATTATTAAAAAATAAATCTTTTATTGTATTTTTAGGTATTCTTTTAGTTCTATTTATTGGATTAATATTTATTGTTATAAATAACAATAAAATTAACAAAAAAATTGAAAATGATGTTCTAAAAGCTATTCCTGATGAATTTCTTGATTTTGGTTTTTATCATAATGGTACTGCTAAAAAATGTTTAGATGATAAATGTGAAAATTATGAATATTTAATTGTTTATCAAAGTTATATTAAAGGTAAAGTTAATGAAAAAGATATAAATGTAGAAGTTAAAAATAAGAAAATTTTAATAAATTTACCAGATTTTATAATAGAAGAATCTGAATTCTTAGATATAGAAGTTTTTGAAGTAAGTGAAAATAGTGAATTAAAACCTAATAGAAAAAATTTTATAGATATATGTAAAAAAGATTTAAAAGAAAAAGTAAAAAATAAAGATAAAGAAATAATAAATGATTCTGAAAATATTTCAGTTCCTAAAATAAAAGAATTTTTTGAATCATGGATAAAAGAAAATTATAATGGTTATAAATTAGAAGTAAAATAAAAAAAGATATTTAATTATATCTTTTTTTTTGCAATAAAATACTAGTAATTCCAATTAAACTAATTATCATTAATAAAAATTTATAAATTATATTATCAAAAGTTTTTGGGTTTTGAATTTCATCTATACCTTCAGATGGAACTAATTTTTCATTTAAAGTATTAATAATAACAAATCCATTTTCCATATCACCTTTAATGCTTGTTTCATATTCAGGTACTTCTAATTCTAAAATTGTATATTCTATTTTTTTACCATCTTTATACATTTGTAGCCCTTCAAATGTATAAGACCAATTATTTTCTTTTGATAATGTAATTTGTTTAAATAATTCTCCATCAGCATATAATTCAATACTGATTTCTTCAGGTCTTTTTGATTCACCAAATGGTTTATCAATCCATACTTTATTTACTTTAATATCTCTTGTTTCATTACTGTAATTACTTGACATTTTAACAGCTTGACTTTTAACTTCAACATCTTCAATGTATCCTGTAATACCTAATAAATTTTGATATATATCATCAGCATTAGATGTTGGTGAATACATAAATAATTGCATTGATTCTGGATGTTTTGATTCATCATTTATTAAGAAATAGAATAAATCAACATATATTTTTGGAACTTTTGTACTTCCATGTCCATGATACCAATGTTTTGCAAAGTTACCCATAGCATCTCCTTGTCCACTACAAATAATGTATCCTGTTGGAGATGATTCATCATATAGATATTCTCTATTATAAAATTTATTATAAATTTTATAATATTTAGTTCCATCACCTGTTTTCCATAACTCCCCATTAGCGTTATAAGCAACATGTGCTATTTTAGTTCCATTTAAAACTCTATCAGTTTCATAAGTTGTAATTCTAGCATTTAAATAATTTTTAAGTGCTATTTCTGTTACGAATCTTATTTCCTCAACTGTTAAGTCTTTAAATCTTGGATCTCTAACAGCTAAATGACGGTGGTAGATAATATCTAAAACTTTATCATATAATTCCCTGTTTGTCATAGTTTGATCTGAAACGTCATAATCAGGAACAGTTTCAGTATTAACATAAATATATTTATTGATTGTATAACCTTCTGTATCTATGTTTGTTTCTTGTTTTGTAAACTCTCTAAGTTCATCTGGTGTAATTATTTGCCCATTATAATCATTACCATTTGGTGTTGCTAAACCTTGATTTATGCAATATGTTTCATAGCTTACACCTTTAATTGTTACATAGTACATTGGTGATGCATTATCTTCTCCATGGTCACATGGATATTCATTCATGTCAGCATCTCCAATAATTTCATCTTCAATTATTACTTCAATTTCAAATTCTTGATCAGCTGATATTTCGTAGCCTTCTGGCGCTTCTACTTCATGTAAAATATACTTTCCAGCTGGTAACATTACTTCATAATCTGTACCATCTGTAATCCACTCATATAATACATTTTTTTCTAAATCTAAAATTTGTAATTTTGAACCAATTAATGCTTCATCTTTTTCATTTACTTTAGAAATAATAGTTTTTGTATTTTGACCTACTAATTCTTCTTCTAAATTAGTTTCTACTTCAGCATTAACTTTTAAATTAAATGAAAATAAGGCAAGTATAATAAATAATATTTTTTTCATTTTTTTATCTCCTTTTTGATGACTTGTTGGCTTAATATTCTATTATTTTTCAATTTTAATGTCAAGAAAATGTTTAAAAATTGAATATATTTTACTATTTTTTTAAAATATATAAAAAAAAACAAATCTATTTGATTTGTTTTTCAATTTATAAAATATTTTTATATTAATCTAGTTTCCAATTAATTACATATTGATTTTCTTTTAACATACTAAATTGTCTAATGTTTTCTTCTAGTACTATTTTAGCTCGATTTTGAGCTAGTTTTAATAGTTCTTGATCTTCTTGTGCATTTTTTTTCATTTCTTCTTGTGCTTGTTTTAATGCTTTACTAGAGTCATCTGCTGTGATTGGATTTTTATTTAATCCTGTATCTTTTGATTCCATAAAGTTTTCTTCTTTAAAACTATCTTCATCGATGTTAGGATCTCCTATAACTTTTGCTTTTGGTATTTTTACATTTATTTCATTACCTTGAACATCTATTGTTACTTCATCTAAACTTATACCTAATTTTATTGTGCCTTTATATTCTACAAATAATTCTCTATCTTGCTCTAATAAATGTGTAACTCCACTTCCTGCTTTTTTTTCGTATTCTATTACGTTATGGTAATATGCTTGATATGTTACAAGGTTACCATAAAGTTCCATTTGTTTTAGGTTTTGTCCTAATTCTTCAACATTTCCTTTTCCACATCCAGTTAAAAGGATAACCATTATTAATAATATTATTTTTTTCATTTTATGCCTCCCTATTTAACTTCTACCTTATAACCATCACCAAGTGATTTAGCCCATTTTTCATAGTATACACCTAATATAATTTTAACTTGTTCTTTTGCTGCTTTTTTTAATTCCATATCAGCAGCTGATTTTTGTAATATTTCTTTTTTGCAAAGCGCTCTTGCTGACACAATTTCATCTGCTGGCAATTTATCACCATTTAAGAAGTTTGTTGATGATATATTTGTTTCTAATATATTTGCTTCAGGTATTTCTACTACTAATTTTTTGTTTTCTTCATCTAAATTAATTTTTACCTTTTTAAAGTCAATTCCTGATGTTACTGTTCCCTTGCATGATACAACATATTTATAATCATCAATATTATTTGAATGCTTATTGCATCCTGATTCTTTGCATTCTTTTCCTACTACATTGTATGTAAATGTAACTGTTTCTAATTTGTTTTGTTCTACTATTTTTTCTAATGTAGCATTAAGGTTTACTGTTTCTTTTCCTTCTTTACTTGTTAGAATTAAAATTACTACTACTGCTATTATTACTATAAATATTATTCCTATTAATAATTTTATTGGTTTTTTCTTTTTTTGAATATTTTCTTCCATGTTTACTACTCCTTCTATTTTATTAACTAAGTCTATTATACACTATTTTGTCGAATTATGTAAAAAAACAATAACATAAAGTTATTGTTTCTCATAATTTTCTTTTATTAATTCTAAGTACGTACTTAATTTTTCAAGCATTAAATCTACTGGATTATAATTTTCTAGTGTTAGTAAATTATTTAGTATATTAACTGAAAAACCACTTACCATTGCTACATCATTATCAAATTTAGTAACAGGTAGTCCATTAGGGCATCCTGCTACGTTCCAAAAGATTATCTTAGGTAATTTATACCCGGCATCCTTAAAAGCCTTTCTAAACCCATTAAAATGAGTTCCTCCTTTTGAGTAAACACCTTGATCAAATTCCATATCAGAGACAATTAGAATATGACTTGGCATTTCATCTTCTTTGATATTATTTTCTTTTGCTGTATTTAAAAGAAGTTCAAAAGCTTTATCTATATTGGTATTATCAATATAGCATGGAATATTATTTACTTTTTCTTCTATAGTTCCTTCTTTTATTTCGCATAAATAAGGATCACTTGAAAATGTCATAAAATGATTTTTGAAGATTCCATTATTTCTTTCTGCTGTATAAAGTGCTAGTCCTATAGAAGTATAGTAAGGAATTCCGCCATAGCACATCATTGATCCTGATGTATCTGCCATTACTAGTACATTTTTGTTACATCCTTTTAACACATCTTTTTGATTATTCCACATTAAATCATAAAGTTCTTTATCACCTTTTTGGTTTATAATATTTTTTATTATTTCATATGAGAATAATCCTTCTGTATTTATTTTGGTGTTTCCTTTTTTTACTTCCTTTTTATATTCTTCATATCTTAAAGATATTTTATTTTTAAATACATTATTATATTTAAGCATTGCTTTTGTAGGTACTTCTTTAAAGATAATATTTTCATATTCTTTATTACTTAAGTTTTTTTCTACTATATTTATTTTAGTTCTTAAATTTGATAATGTTTTTCTATATTCTTTTTCTGTCATTTTTAATTCTTTCATTATTTTTTTAGCTATAACATTATTTTTGTTATGCGTTCTATGGCTTGGTAGCCATTTTGCTAATAATGATGGATTATCAGTTTTTAAATCTATTTTTAATTGGTTTTTTATTAGGTTTAAAACATCCTTTTCTATAGGTGTATTAAGCCCCTCTAGGATGTAATCATATCTTCCTAGTTCATTTATATGTGGTAATACTTTTAGAGCTAAGGAAGGATTGTTTAAACATAAATTTTTAAATATTATTTTAAATAATCTTCTTTCACCTTTTCCATTTCTTATATCTAATATATATAGTAAATTAGCTAAGGCTAGATTCTCATCTTCTTTTAGTGCTTCATTAAATAATCTAATTATTTCTTCTTCATTACTATGTCTTGAAAGCATAGTAAAAACATCTAAATTAGAGTTATATGTTTCTTTATAATATTTACCACCTTTAGTATTTGTAATTATATTATTTTTTTTCATAGCTTCTATTAAGTTCATAGTATTACCTCCTAATAGTTAGAAACAAGCCACTTCTATTAAACCATTTTAATATTTATTTTGTTTTTTGCTGGATGTGGCTTTATTACTAGACACGTGTTTTCAATTATATTTTTTGCTGGATGTGTCTTTCTAACTGTTTTAAGTATATACTATTTTATTTTTATTTTGGTCGCTTTAAAAGAGACAAAAAAAACTTATTAATTAAAATAAGTTTTTCATATATTCTTTTATAGTTCTTCCTTTTATAGGATTTATATCTACTTTAATATCATCTATATATAATGGATCATCATTTAGTATATTGAATAAATCATCTTCTCTTATATTTCCTTTATATTCTAGTAATATGTCTAAATCACTATCTTCTCTTGCTGCTTCTTTAGTTCTACTTCCATATATTTGTATATCTATGATGTCTATATCAATTTTGTCAAGTACGTAGCTTTTAACTATTTGTTTTATTTTATCTTCTAAATCTTTAGTTTTATTCATTGAATCAATATTATAAATTAATTAAATATAGATATATAATTACATATTTCTTTTTTTATGTACTCTCTTTTTAAAATTGTATCTAAATCTTTTAATATAGTATCAATATATGTTTTGTCAGTTTTAAAGAAATTTGAATAACTTGTTGCTTTACTGTTGTTATCATTTCTATGATTTTTATAAATATCAGATAATAACTGTATAATTAATTCAAAAAAACTATAAAGTTTATTTTCATAATCATCTTCTAAATATTTTAAAGTTAAATCACCTTTTATATTATCTTCTAAAACATATGGATCATTATATCCCTCAACAATATTATTAAAAAATTTATATAAATAGAATACTATTGCTAAAATTGTAAGCTTACCATTTTGGCAAATACCTATTAAATCTAAATCTTCTTCTTTTTCATTTATATAATGAATTTTAAATTCATCATATATGTTTGCAATTCTTACTAGATCATATAAAGTATTTGCATCATGATTTCTTCTATATACTTTATTATATGTTTTTTCAGATGTAAAAATTGAAGCTTTACCACTTCTAGCTGTACCTGGTCTTTGAAGAATACAAGATAAAATTAATTGTCCTAAATATTCATTTGAAATTTTTTGCCATTTATTTATAGAATTATTACTTATTGGTTTAACACCTCTTTTTATTTCTATAAATAATTGATGTTTGTTATTCATACAAAGTGATTGAAGTTTTCTTTGTTCTACAGCATTAGCTTTTAAATCTCTTGGACGAATTGGTTTTTGAGAATTTGAAGCCTCAGATATTTTATTTATAAATAATTGTGATTCTTTTAAAGAGCCTTTTGCTTTTACAATCTTACAAACAATTGGAAAATCATTATGTTTTGAATCAAAACTAGAATTGCCTATTTTGGTTGTTGTTTGAGCCCCATTTATAATTGAAAATTTTTCTAATTTTATCGTGTTACCATCTAGATAATAGTCTACACATCCAATTGTTATTCCATTATTATAAAACCAAAAATTTTCAGGATCGTTTTTAATTGTATCATCTATAGCATTATCAACATTTTTTTGAGAAATATGTTCTCTTAAGTTAAAATTAAATAATCCTTTTTGAGAATATTGTTTATATAATGTTCTTAATGAAGATGCTTTAATATTAACAATCATTCCTTCTTTATATGTTAAATAATTTCTAATATCAAATAATTCAACTGAATAGTTTTCTACAAATTCATCCAATTGATTTGATTCAAAAAATATGTTTTCTATATCAGAACCATCATATATTTTTACAATGTAATTGGACATTCTTTTAGAATAAATAAAGTCATCTATTTTAGCTTTCATATCCTCAGTTATTTTAGTGTTTGTAAATAAAACAATTTGAATGTTTTTATCATCACTTAAATCATCATATTTATTTAAATATGTACTTTGTAATTTATTACTATAGCGGCTACTTTTATCATTTTCAAAATTTTCTATTGTATCACAAATTTTATTAAAAACATTTTTAATATCTTCAACAGAAAGACTATTTGAAGATTTTCCTTGTACTAAATACATTACATCATCTTTATTAAATATATAGTCTATTCCACCATCATTAGGTCCATCAACAAATCCATCTGTTATATCTATTTGACCAATATTTTTATTGTAATATAAAATATCCACAGCATTTAATGTAAACAAATATTCGTCGTTTATTTTTCCTGCACTTATGTTACAAAACTCACATAAATTTTTCAATTTACTTAAATTTTTTTCCATTTTACAATCCCCCCTTTTGATATTATAAATAATTTATTTGTTAAATAATTTATTTATAATATTATTTTCCTTTTTATTTGAAAATTCATTAATTTTATCAATAACAATTTTTTCAATAATTTCATCAATTTCATCATAATTTAAAATTTCAAACATTGTAATTGCTGATATAAAATTAATTTCTTTTAAACATTCTCTCATTATTTTTGTATTGTTTTTTAAAGTATTTAATTTATGTTTTCTTACCATTTTTAATATTGAAGTAACTAATTTTTTGTTTTTTGATATGGATCTTTCACAAATACCTACAAATAAATCTTGTGATGAAAATAATTCTGTTAAATACTCATATGGGTTATCTAAATCTTCATTATATACAATATAAGCACCCCACCATAATCTTGAAATTCCGTTTCTTGTATATGATATTGATGATATGCTAATTTCATTAGATGATGATTTATCTTTAAAAAAGTATCTCGAACATATATCGGTATTTTCTTTATACCATCTTTTTTTCATGTAATCCCAATATTCAAAATGCGTTAAATAACACCAAAATGATTCTTCTCTAGCATAAATCACCGGTAGATTTTTCATAGCATCAAAAATAATTTTAGCATTTTCATAATCGTGTTTTGGATTATTTGAAATTATTAATTTTGGTAATTCAATATCTAAATCGATTTCATTATAATACATATTTCTTTCCCTTTTTATAAAGAACTCTTCAGCAAATAGATCTTTTGAATAATCATTTTCTTCATAATTTTTTTTAAGTTCTCTCAAACATATTTCTTTTAAAAATTTAATTTTCATAATGATTTCCTCCTACTTTTGCATTTCTTATTATCTGATCTAGAGCTAATAATCCTTTTTCGTGTAATGAATCTACAATTATTTGTGCAATTTTAAAATGATCATTTTCATTTTTATTAATAATTTTTGCCTCTATTAATTCATGAATTTTCTTTTTTAATACAAAATACCATTGACTATCAGTTTCGTCATTTAAACAATATCTAACAAGTTCGCATAACACAGGAAAGACAATCATTGAATTTAAAATTGGATAAGTATCTTTCATTTGTCTAATTGTTTCATACTCATTTTTTAATTCTTTTGGTAAATAAATTATCACTTGATCCCCACTAATGTCATATGACATGTAATTCTCATAGGCCTCATTTATAATAAAAATTGAACTAATATTTTTGATATTATCTTTCTCTAATAAAGCATCAAACTCATATGCATCCCCAAGTCCAATTATATCGCCTTTACTTAAAGAAATATTAAAGCCCTGAAAATCCTCGTTAAAATCAGTATTGTAATATGTATCAATATTTTGATTACATATAAGACAAACTTGAAGTTCTACTTTACCATAGATTTGATCACATGGAATTCTAACTTTATTATCAACAGTAACATTAAACATTCTTTTATACTTTAATGCACCTGATTCAACAAAAAGTGCTTTGATAATAAAACCCTCATTTATAAATCTAGTTATTTGATTATTGTTTGTTTCTACATCAACTGTTAAAACATATTCATTATCAATTATTTCTTTTGAGATTTTTGTATCAAGTATACTTTCTTTAAAATCAATAGATGTTGTTCTTAATATAGGATATGGATAACATAAACTATTTTTTAACATGACAATTCACCTCCAAAGCACCTCTAATATTTTTTTCTAATTTAATCTTTAAGATTATTTTTTTATTTTTTTCTAAATTAATAGTTTTACATTCATGTGGTAATCCATCTTCAATTAAATACAGTTTTTTAATATTAATTTCTTCAAATAAATCAGCTCCTGCTCTACGAAGTTGTATTTCACATGCTTCCGCTGTTTCTTCAGGTACAAAAGAAATTCTATACATTTCTTCATCTTGTATATATGGCGCTCTAATATTAGATATACCAATTTTTCTTTTCATTGATATTTCACCATTTTCATTAGATTTACCTTTAGTTTTTTCTTGTGATCCATTGTGAACTTTTTTCCCTGATTTTCCTTCACCGGATTTATGTCCATTATCTTCTTCAAAAAATTCATCACCATCAGCATCTATATCATAACTATTATTTTTATTTTTTGTTTTTTGATTAATTTTATTTTTTGATAACATTAATGGTGTATCAATAGGTTTAAAGGCAATTTTTTCCTGTTTGCTTCCTTCTTTTGAACCATCATATTCTAAAGGCAAACAATCTTCCATACCAAAAACCTCAAGTGGTTCATTGCTTGTTTTTCCACAACTTTCTCGTAAACAGTTTCTAATCCAAGACATGATTAATCTTAAAACACTATTTGCTTCTTTATGTTCTAAATTTGTTTCTCTAAAATTATTTCCATTCCAATCGTCATGTTTAGGACCTTCACATTCTCTTAAAAATTCATTCATTGAACTATTATTTGTACGCATAATTGCCACATATGGTAATAAATTTTGAAAAGTTGGTTCTTTAATTACCATTCCATTATCTCTCATAAAAAAGATTGATTTGATATTTATATTATCATCACATAAAATTTGTAATTCTAATTCTCCAGGAGTATCATATCCAACTTTACTTAAATCAAATTTTTCATTCATTATTATTTTTTCATTAGAATTTAATAAATTTACATGTTCTATAATTTTTTCTTTTTTTTCATCATCTATTAAACCATTTACATTTAAAACATCTTTTATAGTTTCGCTATTTATTTCAATTTTTTCAACTTGTGTTTTTGTATCATCAATAACTCTAACAATTAATTTTTTATCCATTATTGTCATATAAAAATTATATAATACTGAATTCACTATTTCCTTATACCAATTGTCATCAAAATTAACATCTAATATAAATAAAGATGTTCCTGGTTCTTGTCTAAGATATTCTTCAGGAAAGTTAACTGCATTTGTGAATGGATATGAATCTTCTTCACTATATGGTTCACCATCTTCTATAAAAGTACATTTTTTTGCATTACCAAAATATCCAATAGGACTTCGTTTACCTTTATATAAATGTCCTGATAAAATTGATTTTCCTTGTACAGCAACATTACCTTTTAAATTTTTTGTTGAATATATTATTATTCTTGATGAAGAAAAAACAAAAGGTGCATATTTTCCAATACCGAATGATCCACCAGCACCAGCTTCTTTTGCATTACTTCCACTTATTCTTACTAAACTTGCCCATGTTCCGCTTGTTGTATCATTTACATCATCTAAGCCAATAGTATTATAATCAGCTACTTCTAACATTGTGAAATAATTATTTTTAATGTTGTTATTCATTACATTTTTTAAATTTTTAAAAAATATATGCCCTTTATCATTTGGTTTTCCTTTTATAAAGTCAACGCATCTATCAACAACATTCATAAAATCATGATGATTTGGATATTTATCCATTGTTAAATTTCTTTTTTTAAATTCAACGATAACTGGTTCATTTAAATCACGATTTTTAGCATCTAATGAATTCTGTATAATTTCTCTAGCTAAACCATTAAATCTTGTTCCTTTAAAATCAGAAATACCACTATCATTTATCCCATTAGGTTCCCCTTTTACGAAAAACCATTTATTATTTTCCCACATTTTAATTCCTCCTTATAATTTAAAATCCACATTTTTCTTGTTATTTATCTTAAATTTTGCTTGTGAATCATTTAATTCTTTTTTTATTGCATCATATATGCGATTTATATCTTTTTCATCATATTCATAATTTGATTTATTTGAGCAATTTCCTAATAATCTTATCATTTCAATTATTTTATTTGTTCTATTTTCTGCTACTCTTACAAATCTTTCTCTTTTTTCGTTCATAAACTCACTCCCTTTTGCAGCTATTATACACAAAAAAATGAAAAAAGCAAGTATTTTTTTAATATTTGCATTTTATATACAATATTTGTTATATATTGTAATTTTTTAAAAATAAAATAATAAGTATTTAAATTTGCAATTTATAATTATATATTGCAATATTTATTTTATACTCAATAATATTGTTATTTATATTATAAAACTTTGCATATAATAAAAAAAGACTATAAAAAGTCTTTTAAATTTTTTTTATAAACTTTACTTTATGTATCCATTTTCTTTGAAAGAATCACCAATTATGTTCAATGTTGTTCTTATAGAATCCCATGTACCATTCATATCTAAAGTTCTAATATGTATATCATGATTATTCATTTTAAAATCGACAGACACTAAAGGTTCATGTACTGTTTGTGCATATAATAGCATCCCACTAACATTTCCTTCTTTAAATGGATCATAGCTATCTACGTATACATAAATTTGATTTAAATGCGAATTTGATAAAGTTTTGCAACCATATGAATTTTCTTTTAATATTTGATTATAAAATTTAGTATCAATAATTAATTTTCTTCCTTCATATTCTAAATTAATATCTGTTTTCATTGTTGGAATATAAGGTATATTTTCATTTGTTATGTATATTCTTTTGGAAGAGGCATTAAATTCAGGAAAATGCTTTCTAAAATATGCTCTTACAAATTTTTCGTAAATTGAACTTATTGCTGAATCATCTAAAAATTCCTTAAATTTATTTTTACCATTTTTATCACTTACAACTAATTCATTTAAAATTAATCTACACAAATCAATAACATATTTATACATCATGTTATTTCTATTATATTGAATTCTATCCCACTTTATTAAATTGATTTCTATAGTATCAATATTGGAATAATAATTAAGTAATTTTTTTAGAGAATCTTTTGTTTTTGTTCCAATTTTATTTGATCTTAATAAGTACAACAATGTTGTCTTGATGACTTTATTTAATAGGCAATTTTCACTATATTCATCTAAATCGCATGTTATTTTTTTCTTTCTTAATGAATTATTATTAATAGTTTCACTAATATTTATTTTACCTTTTATAGTTCTAATTTCATCAGTAATATATATGTATTCTTTATATAATCCTTTTTTTACTTGTTTTTTTAAAATTAAACATAATAATAAAGAAAATAAATTATATATATTTGAAAAAGCTTCTTCACCTAATTCAGCTTCTTCTTTTTCATTTAACCTTTCACCTATAAATGAATAACATAACATGTAATAAATATTTTTAACTTTATTATCTACATTAATCATTTAGAACACCATTTAATGTTGAATTTAAAGATGATTTCCATTGAATAATTGATTCTTCATCATCGTACCAATATTCTTCTAATAAAGGCACTATTTCATACATTATGATGTCTTCAATATCCTTCTTATTTCCTTTTCTATCTTTTAAATTTGGACAGAAATAGCTGTGGCCTATTTTAAAACCAGCACCTAAAGATTTATCTTGTTCGATAGCTTCATTAATTTTCTTAATTACATCTATTATATTATTAAACTTATTATCAAATTTTTCATTAAATGTTTTAATAAATTTTTGATTTTCAAAAGCTGGTTCAATTTTAATAAAAGAAAATCTTCTTCTAAGAGCATAATCAATTAATGCTAATGATCTATCAGCAGTATTCATCAATCCAATTATATATAAGTTTTCAGGAACACTGAATTTTTCTTCTGAATATACTAACGTTAATTCTTCTCCTCGTTTATCTGATTCTATTAACATTAATAATTCACCAAAAATTTTACTTAAATTCCCACGATTTATTTCATCTATTATTATATAGTAGTTATTATCTTTATCATTAGAAGCTTTATTACATAGTTTATAAAATAATCCTCTTCGTAATTCAAATCCATCATCGCTTGGTCTATAACCTTCAATGAAATCTTCATAAGAATAGCTTTGGTGAAATTGTATAAGTTCAACTTTACTATTATCTTTTGCACCAATTATTGAATAAGCTAATCTTTTAGCCATAAATGTTTTCCCAACACCAGGAGCACCTTCTAAAATAATATTTTTCTTTTTTTCTAATATAGAAACAATAGAGTTATATTTGTTTTCATCAATGAATACTTCATTTAAGAATTTATTTTTATCATATGTTTCATTTTTGTTTTTATTATTTTGTATTTTAATATAATCCATTAAGAATTGTCTATAATGATTTAATGAAGAAGTGTTTTGATTGTGACCAATTTCTTTTCTTTTCAAAAATTTATCATTTGTAAGTAACTTCTCTATCAATTGATCTAATTCTATAATATCATTTATTTCAAAGATATCTTTGCTTAAAATTTGGTCTTCTATTGCTTCTTTTGTGGTTAAATTAATAGTTCCTATATATGCATTAACACTTGATGATTGTAATCCATTTTCTAATAACCAATTTTTAAAGATTTCTTTCATTGAACATTCATCTCCATTCATAATATTTAAAAGTGCTATTGTAAACAAATTATCACCTGCGTTTAATCCACTAATATTGGTTAAAGTTTTTACAGCCATTTTTAATTTGTCTGGTACTTCCCACTCGCCTTTTTTTAACCATTTTACATTTCTTATATTTTTATATTTTTTCTTATTAGAATCATAAATGTATTTATTATCAATTACTTCACCATATCCAAGTAATTTTTTTTGACCTATTTTAGCAATAATAACGTCACCAGCTTTAATATTGTTTATAAAATCATTACAAGAGCATTTTGTCATTACAGGATTATCGCCATATCCTAGTTCAATTAATTTATTTAAAATATCATCTTCATTTTTATATTCTCTTAAATCTCCTAATTCATCAAATCCTAATACCATTTTATTATTTTCAAAACAATATTCCCATTCAGCACCATTTTCACCTGGTGTATATGTCCAATATGAAATATATTTATTTTCTTCTTCTAATAATTTTTCCTTTCTTTTTTGTAAAATATCTAATATATTATCTCTTACAAATGGTGAAACAATATAATATTCATTGGCATCATTTTTTACAATATTAAAACCTGTAATATCACCATATAAGATTGATCTTAATTTTTTTATTAAGTGATGTTGATTATCAAATTTAAAATATCTATTATCTATTCCTGAATAATACATTTTAGGAATTTTTATAAATTTATTATCTTTATCTTTAAAATACTCATAGCTTTCATCTAGTGAGTTCATTGAATCTTTATAAATTTCACCAAATTCAGATTTATATTTACTTAATTTATTAATAACATCTAAAACATCATTTACACATAATATATATTCGTAATTATCATTTTTTAAGAAATCAATAATTTCTTTTTTTATATCTATTTTATCATTAGTGTAATAGCCAGTTACTTCACTATCTTTTATATTTTTTATTTGTGCTGAAATAGTAGCTTCACTATTTGGTATTAAAACCTTTATTAAATTTTTTCCCTTTTCTAGAATCATACTCATAAAATTCACCTCATTTATCTCAATATATTAATTATATCATAAAATTAAAAAAGAATCGTTTTTTTACGATTCTTCAAATACTTCAGTTTTAAATATTTCTTTTAATATAGCTAACATAACATCTACAACAATACTATTTCCAGCTTGTTTATACATCTGCGCTCTAGAAACCACAATTTTAAAATCATCACTATATCCCATTAGTCTTAATGCTTCTCTTTCAGTAAGCATTCTAAGTTTTTCTTCTCCGCCTTTATCAGTCATATAATTATCAACACCAGCTCTATGTCGATTACCCATTGTGGATAATACTGTTCTAGCTACATCTAAATCATATTTAATAGTTGTTTTAAACGTTTTAGTCCCAGGTGTTAGAACATATTTTCTAACTAAATCTGATAATACATATTTATCATCAATTCTTGAAGCATCAAAATCAGATTCAATAATTTTAATATTTCCTTTTTCATCATATTGGAAATTACCAAATTCACATCTTGATTCTAGAAATTGTTTCATACTAAATTCTAATTCTTTAGGCTGAGGATATTCAAATTGTTTTTTTAGATTAAGATCATTTCTAATACCAATAACAAAAACCCTTCTTCGATTTTGTGGTATCCCATAATCAGCAGAATTTAAAATTTGAGGTTCAGTGATTGTATAATTTAATGAATTAAATACACCTTTAATAATATTCCATGTATTACCTTTATCATGTGTAGTTAATCCTCTTACATTTTCATAAATAAAAACTTTAGGATTTACTTCCTTAATAATTCTTGCATATTCATAAAATAATGTCCCTCTAGCATCTTCTAATCCACCTTTAAAACCAACTGTTGAAAAGGATTGACATGGACTTCCTCCTACTAATAAATCTACTTCATCTTTATAATCTGTTCCATCGAGTAAATTTATGTCTAAATGAAAATCATCTTCATTTATTTTATGACCATAATTAGCTAGATAACTTTTTTTAACATAATTTTGTTTTCTACTTCCTTTAGAATATAATTCATCTACATATTTTTTCTTATCGATTTTGTTATCCATAGATTGAATTTTTTT
>CAJGDV010000007.1 GCA_904502155.1 uncultured Bacilli bacterium | reverse complement strand
GCAAATGGTACTTTGAATAGTGGACTGCTTCAGAAATTTTATCTAAATCCAACTTGTTACTAAGATTATTTTCAATATAATCAATAACTTTTTCGATATTAGCAATATTACCGTTCACTATTTATTCCCTCCTTTCATAAAATGATTATAGCAAAACCAAAAATTTTTGTTTTAATATTTCTTGCTATTCATAATCAATTATATTTTTTATTCTAACAATATTTTTATCTTATATTCACACTTACAAATTACTATTAATAATATAACATAAAAAAGACAAGATTTAATCTTGTCTTTATTCTTCTTCTAATATTTCTTTAGCAGCAGCTTGAGCAGCAGCAAGTCTAGCAATTGGAACACGATAAGGTGAACATGAAACATAAGTAAGACCAATACGATGACAGAATTCAACACTTGTAGGTTCTCCCCCATGTTCTCCACATATTCCTAGTTCAATATCTTTTCTTGCTCTTTTACCAAGACGACATGCTGTTTCAACAAGTTTTCCAACACCATGTTGATCAAGTTTTTGGAATGGATCATTTTCAAATACTTGTTCACTATAATAATGTTCTAAGAATTTAGAAGCATCATCACGTGAGAATCCATAAGTAAGTTGAGTTAAATCATTAGTACCAAAACTAAAGAACTCAGCTTTTTTAGCAATTTCATCAGCTTTTAAAGCTGCTCTTGGTGTTTCAATCATAGTACCAACCATATAATCTACAGTAGCACCTTTTTTCTTCATTACTTCATCTGCTACTTCATCAACTATTTTTTTAACATAATTAAATTCTTCAACACCTGTTATAAGTGGAATCATAATTTCAGGATGAACATCTATACCTTCTTTTTTAACATTAATAGCAGCTTCAATTACAGCTCTTGTTTGCATTTTTGCAATTTCAGGATAAGTAATTGATAATCGGCATCCTCTATGTCCCATCATTGGGTTTACTTCTTTAATTTGGTCTATTTTATCTTTTATTTTTTTAGGTGTTACACCTAAAATATATGCTAATTCTTTAATATCATTAGCTTCTTTTGGTAAGAATTCATGTAATGGTGGATCTAAATAACGAATTATTACAGGTAATCCTTTCATACATTTAAATATTCCTTCAAAGTCTTTTCTTTGCATTGGAAGTATTTTATTTAATGCTTTTTCTCTTTGTTCTTGTGTTTCAGCCAAAATCATTTCTCTAACTCTTAAGATTCTATCTTTATCAAAGAACATATGTTCAGTACGGCATAAACCAACTCCAGTTGCTCCAAAATTAAATGCTACTTCAGCATCTTTTGGTGAGTCTGCATTAGCTCTTACTTCCATTGTTCTAATCTTATCAGCAAGATCCATGAAACGTTTGTTATCTCCGCTTAATCCTTTTGATACAGTTTTTAATTCTTTTCCATATACCATACCTGTAGAACCATCTAAAGAAACAAAGTCTCCTTCATGGAAAATATAATCTTCACATATTAATACTTTTTTCTTTTCATCTATTATTAAATTAGAGCATCCACATACACAGCATTTACCCATTCCACGAGCTACAACAGCAGCATGGCTTGTCATACCACCTCTTAATGTTAAAATACCTTCAGCATCATTCATTCCTTGAATATCTTCTGGTGATGTTTCCATTCTAACTAATATTGCTTTTAATCCTTTTTTCTTAGCTTCAGCAACATCCTCAGGAGAGAAATAAACTCCACCTGTTGCAGCACCAGGACTTGCAGCTAAACCAAATGCAATTGGTTTTTCTTTTTTAAGTTCATCACTATCAAATGTAGGATGTAATAATTGATCTAATTGTTTTGGTTCAACTTTTAAAATTGCCTCTTCTTCAGTTATTAAACCTTCATCTAATAAATCAAGTGCTATTTTAATAGCAGCATTTCCTGTTCTTTTCCCATTTCTTGTTTGAAGCATATATAATTTACCTTTTTCAATAGTAAATTCCATATCTTGCATATCTTTATAGTGTTTTTCTAAAAGTTTAGATACGCGAACAAATTCATTATAGCATTTAGGCATTAATTCTTTTAATGTATCAATAGATTGTGGTGTACGAATACCAGCAACTACATCTTCACCTTGTGCATTAATTAAATATTCACCATATAATTTATTTTCACCAGTACTTGGATTTCTAGTAAATGCTACCCCAGTACCTGATGTGTCTCCTAAATTACCATAAACCATTTCTTGTACGTTAACAGCTGTTCCCCAGCTTTGTGGTATATCATTCATTTTACGATATACTATAGCTCTTTCATTCATCCATGAACGGAATACTGCTGTTACTGCTTCAATAATTTGTTCTTCAGGGTCTTGTGGGAATTCTTCTTTTGCAAGTTTTTTATAAACTTTTTTGAACTCTTCAGTGATTTTTTTCATATCATCACCATCAAGTTCAGTATCTAATTCCACACCTTTTTTAACTTTATAATCTTCTAGAATTTTATCAAAATCACTTTTGTCATATCCTTTAACAACATCAGCAAACATCATAATAAAACGTCTATAAGAGTCATATGTAAATCTAGGATTTTTATTTACTTTAGCAAATTCTTCTGCTACTTTATCATTCATACCTAAATTAAGTACAGTATCCATCATTCCTGGCATACTAGCGCGTGCACCGCTTCTAACACTTACAAGAAGTGGATTTTCAGGGTTACCAAATTCTTTTCCTGTAATTTCTTCAAGTTCATCCATCTTAGCATAAATTTGATCAATGATACTATCAGATATTTTCATACCATCAGCATAGTATTTATTACAAGCTTCACATGTTACAGTAAATCCTTGTGGTACAGGAAGACCTATATTAGTCATTTCTGCAAGGTTAGCACCTTTACCACCAAGGATATCGCGCATATCTTTGTTTCCTTCTTTAAAAGAATAAACATATTTTTTTCTTCTAAATATAGCCATACCTTCACTCCTCTACTCTAATAATTATACCATAAAAAAAGTGAAATAAATCACTTTTCTATGTCATAACAATAAACTTTTTCTAAATAGCATTTACCACATAATGATTCATATGAAATTTCATTTTCACCATCAATAGCAACACTTGATCCTTCATTTACAAATTTTCCATTTATAATTCTAGCATTAAAGCGAGCTTTTTCACCACATCTACAAATTGTTTCAAGTTCTTGAAATTCATCTGCAAATCTAAACATACCATGACTTCCATTAAATGTATTAGTTTTAAAATCTGTTCTAAGTCCATATGCTATTACTGGTATATCATGTTTTTTAGTTATAACCCATAATTCAAAAATTTGGTTTTCTGTTAAAAACTGTACTTCATCTACTAAAATACAATTTATACTTGATAAATCATTTTTAATTGTATCTATAATTGAATCTTTATCATCAATTAAATAATCTACTTTACGTTCTAATCCTACTCTAGCTACTACTTTATCCTCACCTTTAGTATCTATACTAGCTTTTAATAAAATTACTTTTTGATCTCTTTCTTCATAGTTATATGCTACTTGTAATAAATTTGTTGTTTTGCCTGAATTCATTGCTCCATATCTATAATATAATTTTGCCATTTTACTTCCTCCTTGCTCTTGGGTGTGAATCTAAATATACTCTTCTTAATCTTTCATTAGAAACGTGAGTATAAATACTTGTTGTCTCTAAATCATTATGTCCAAGTAATTTTTGTACAGTAACTAAACTAGAACCATTATCAAGCATATGTGTTGCAAAAGTATGCCTTAATGTATGTGGTGTAAATTTAGTTCTCACATTACTTTTAAGTGATATATTACTAACAATATATTCAACTCCTGACTGAGAAAGTTTCCCACCTTTATTATTTAAAAAGAGATATTCTCTATCAGTCATATATTCTTCTAATAAATTTTTACAAACACTACCAAATAAAACGATTCTTTGTTTATTTCCTTTACCTGTTATTTTTATTGTTTTTTCTTTTAGATCAATATCTTTAATTTTAATATTAACAAGTTCACTAACACGTATGCCTGTTGAATAAAATAATTCTATAATTAATTTATCTCTTAATGATAATGACTCTAATTCTAGAAGGCTTTCTATTTCATTAATTGTTAAATATCTAGGTAATCTAAGTTCCCTTTTTGGTAATTGTAATAATTTAGCAGGATTTTCTTTTATAATTTCTTCATCATATAAATATTTATAAAAACTTTTTAGACTACTAATATGTCTTGAAATACTTTTATTTTTATATCCCATGTTATAAAGAAGCGTTAGAAATCCTGATAAATGTTCATAAGTTATTTTTTTATAATTTAATCTATTATTTTTAAGAAACGAAAAATAAAGTTCTAAATCAATTTTATAGTTTTTTATTGTTTTGTCTGAATAATTTTTTTGTTTTGAAAGGTAATTTAAAAAGTCTTCCATACTATCACCATATTAATTATAACAAATAAAAAAAGCAGTTTAAACTGCTTATGCCATAAATAATAATATTATTAAGAAGGCTGTAAATATTAATGTTAAGTTAATACCATTAAATCTACTTTGTTTTTTACTTTTATATTGTACACCACATGCCATTGAAAGTAGTATCCCACCAATTAAACCTCCAATGTGCCCAGCATTGTCAATTCCATTTAACACAAAACCTAAAAATAAATTAAGCATTATAATTGGAATAATTTGTGATTTAATAACGCCATCAAGATATACTCTATAATGATACCCAAAATAAAGTAAACTTCCTAAAAGTCCGAAAATAGCACCACTAGCACCAAAAGATACATAATCTTTTAAGAATACTAATGATAATAAACTTGCTATAATTATACTACCAAAATATATTATTAAATATTTAATCTTGCCATAAAAATTTTCGATTTGTGGTCCTAATACATATAAAGCATACATATTACATAAAAAATGAATTACATCAACATGAATAAATCCTGCCGATATTAAACGATAAATTTGACCTGATAAAACAGAATCTCTATGATTACTGCCCATACTGATAATAAAATCTTGGCCTAAAAGAATTGAAAGTAAGAAAACTATAAAATTAATTATTAATAATATTTTTGTAACAATAGGATCTTTTTGGGTAAATAAAAGTTCTGCTTGTTTTTGATTATTTTCATTTTTCTTTCCAATATCATCAGTTAATTTTATAAATAGTTCCATTCCTTCTTCTTTGAATTTTGTTTCTTTTGTAATTTGTGGAAATTCATCCATAATAATGTCATATGATTTTAAATCTTCAATATTTTTAAGATTAACACATGAAATATCAGATTCGTTTGCTTTACTTATTTCAACATTATCTCCTAAATTAACAAAAATGCTTAAAGCGTTAATAGAAAAAGACATTGTTTTTTTCTTTATTCTTTTCATTATTTGTTTAGTACGATAAAGGTCGGTATTTAATTGTTCATTATTATGGATATAGTTTGAAACTAGTCTTACAACTTTATAGTCGGCATCTAGTTTTTCAAGCCATATTTCATTTTTTGCTCCTTTTAATACAATTGGACTGTAGTTTTCTACTGTTATAAAGTAATGAAGTAATTTGATTATTATCTCATCTTCGTGTGACATAGTTATTTCGTTCATAATTATTCTCCTTATTCATTTTTAAGCATTTCCATAATATTTGTAAAACATTCTGGTAATTCTGAATTAAAGCTCATATATTCATTAGTTGTAGGATGTACAAATCCTAATTCTTTAGCATGTAAGCATTGTCCTGATTCGTCAAAAATCATTTTTTTATTTCCGTATACAGGATCATTTACAACTGGATGTCCTATATATTTCATATGAACTCTTATTTGATGTGTTCTTCCTGTTTCTAGTTTTAATTCGATTAATGTTGCTCTTTTGAATCTTTCAATAACTCTAAAATGTGTTACTGCATTTTTACTATTTTCTTCTGTTACAGCCATTTTTTTTCTGTCTTTAACATCTCTTCCAATTGGAGCATCAATTGTTCCTGTTTCATTGTTTATTATGCCTTCTACTAAAGCATAATAAACACGATAAGTACTTTTTTCTTCAAGTTGTTTTGCTAATTTAATATGAGCATTATCATTTTTAGCAACCATTAATAAACCTGTCGTAAAAGCATCAATACGATGTACTATTCCAGGACGGAATTCACCATTTATACTTGATAAATTTTTAGAATGATATAAAAGACCATTAACTAGTGTTCCTTTAGGATTTCCAACAGCAGGATGTACAACCATACCATTTGGTTTATTTACAACAATAACATCTTCATCTTCATAAACAATATCTAAATTTAAATCTTCAGCTACTGCTTTTATTTCTTCTTCTTCATAATTAATTTCTATTTCATCATTTTCTTTTAAAGCATATCCTGGTTTAACTTTAGCACCATTTACAAGTACTTGACCATCTTTTATTAATTTAGTTAATTTACTTCTTGAAAATTCTGTATTATTAGTAAGAAAAGCATCTAATCTTTCTTTATTGTTCTCTTCTATTTTGAATTTCATCTTTCTCACCTCTTAATTGTAGTAATACTAATACAAACATTGATACAACAATACATATATCTGCGAAATTAAATATTGGGGCATCATAATTAAAAATAATAAAATCTAAATAATCAACAACAATTCCTCTTGTTATGCGATCGTATAAATTCCCTATAATTCCACCAAGTAATGTACCATATGTTATAATTTCATATTTATTTAGTTTTTGACCTTTAATAAAATTAAAATATAATATTATTAAAACAATAATACTAGACAAAATCAAAAACCATTTTTGACCAGTTAGAATACTAAAGGCAGCGCCTTTATTCTCTACATAAGTTATATAAAAGAAATTATTTATAACTTTTATAGATTCAAATAATTTCATATTTGTAACGACAACAAATTTTATTAATTGATCAAATAAAAATAAAAAAAATGCTATAAATAAAATAAATTTCTTTTTCACTCAATCACCTATTATATTATAACATAAAATTCATTTTTATTATAGAAAAAAGAAAGATTTCAATCTTTCTTTTCTACTTTAATTTCAATACGATATCTTTTTTCATCGTTTCTTCTTAAACTATATTTTTTATTGTCATCTTCTGAATTAGAATCTATTTCTTTAAATAAGATATCATAAAGTTCACCATAATCGTCGATATCTCCCGTTTTAGTTCTAAGTTGTATTGAGTATGTCCCATAATCTAGTTTACTTAAATCTAATTCAGTTTCGTACCATGCTCTTGTTTTATCTAGTTTATCACTAACTTTTAAATCAACTACATATGGACCATTTGTAATTGAACCAATATCATATTTTTTAGCAATTTGCATAGTTTCAATATTTTCTAAATATAATTCTCTTAGAACATCCGTCTTAGCTGAATAGTTTCCATTTACGTTGTGACTTGTTCCTTTAATTTTTAATTTAGAACCATCTAATTTAATATCGAATACTTGATTAAACATATTATCAATAGTTGGATTATCTTTATTTCCTAAAAGTCCATCTTCTCTTACAAATAATTCTAGTGGTACTGAATTACTATAGAAATTAGATTTAAATAAGAATCCTTTTCCATCTATTTCAAATTTTCTTACAATATCTTTAAAGAAGATATTTTTTAATAATGTTTTAGCTTCAAAATCTCCACTTCTAGCTCTTAGGTAAACTGTATAATCTCCACTAGGTAAATTACTTAAATCTAGCGCATCTCTAAACCAAGAACCTGTGTTAGTATAACCTCCATCACTTGGTGCATTAAATGGCATGTTTTTAGTTAATCTTTCAAGTGGCATAATAATTTCAGTTCCATTAAATTGATTTTCAAAAATAATATTATATTTAATATCTGTTTCTACTAAATTATGCATACCTTTTATAATTAAGAAACCTGTAAAATCTAGTTTTTTAGTATCTTTATTATAATCTAAATTTTCTAAGTGGAAAATGCTTTGTTTTGCAATATATTTTTTTTCTTCGATAATTAATGATACTTTTTTTTCTGTTGTTTGATTAGCATTATCAGTAACACTATAAGTTATTTCATATGTATCTACTTTAGTAATATCAAAATTTCCTTTGTATGTTACTTTTTTAGTTAAGTCGCCATCTTCTTTATCAGTAGCTTTAACATATTTAAGTGGATCTATTTCTTCGTTTAGTACTCCATAAATATTATTAGCTGTAATAATTGGTTTTTCATTTGCAATTACAGTTATAATTCTTGATGCTTCAGTTGTTAAATTAAGATCATTTGTAACTCTATATGTTATTTTATATTCTCCCATTTCATTAACGTTTAACTCTCCATCAATTATTTCAATTTTGTCTGTTAAATCACCTTCTAAGCGTGACTTTGCAGTAACACCTGTCATTGGATCATATTCTACATATTGAGGTATAGAAACGTCTTCTAAACTAAATATAGGCGCATCTGTTGGTTTAACTGTAACAGTAACAGTTTTAGATGTTGAAAATCTTTCTTCATCAGATACAGTATATGTAATTTTATAATCACCTGGGATATCAGTATTAATATCACCTTCATAAGTTATTTTATCAGTTAAATCACCATTTTCATAATCCTTAGCTGTAGCTTTAATTTTAAATGTTTCAAATTGCTCTATTTCAAAGTTTTCAGCAGTAATTTCAGGTTGATGATTTCTTACATATAAATCCTCTTCTTTTATATAACCATAACAATTTTCAAAATTATAATATGCTGTTGTGTCTACTACTCTATTATCATTTAAAGTAAGATCAGTAAATACTTTATAATATGATTGATATTTACCATCCTCATATACTGTTACTTTATCTGATACAATAAATGATAAATTAGTAAGTATTCTACCATTAGCATTATTTTTAGTTTGATATAAAACTCTAGATGTTTTACTTGGTTCTGAATAAACATTAACAAGTTGATTATTATTCTTAATTCCAAGAGTATTAGAATAATTATCAAGTTGTCCATTACTTAAATCAAGTGAATATGCTGAACCTGTTGAAGATTCACCAGAATATGGATCTGATGCATATTGTACTTGTGAACCACTTAATTTATTACCTAAATGTGTTCCATTATATCTATAGTCATTAATATTAGAATATGAACTAACACTAATTTTTTTACTATAATCAATAATTGAATCATTTACAGAATCATATGAATAAGCTGCATTAAAAGCATTACCATCAACAGCTCCCATACCAAATAAATTGTTTTTATAATATGCTATTACACTTCTACCATATCCTGATTCACGAGCAGCTGCTGAGAAAATACTTAAAGCATTTGACCCATATTTATTTTGAGCAGCTATTAAATATTCACCTATTCCGTACATCATTGATGTTGAACCTAAATTTTTAACAAACGATTGTGTTGTTGGATCAACATAACTTTTTGGATTGACTGGAAAACTTGAATAACCTTGATTTATAATCATTTGATTAAATGTATTAGCTTGATAATTTGTTTTAGCTCTTGATGGTACATACATAAAATATGGATAATGAGGATTATCTTTATTTAAAGAATTATTATAATTTCCATTACGATAATCATCTATCATTTCTTTAAATGTTGTATAAAAATAATTTCCATCAAAACTATAATAACGGTTATTAGCATCTAAACTAAAACCTGTTGAATTAGTTAAAATATATGTTTTTACTTTTTCTTCTTTATATTCAAAAGGTGCTGTTCCTAATGTCATATTTACATCAGAAAAATATTCACCTTTATGAATATGATGATATAAAATATCATTATTAGTAAAATAATATGTATCATTTAAAAGTTTACTTATATCTATAATCCATGATTCATTATTAGCTGATGCAAGCCAACCTTCTACTGAATCATTAAATTTAACTTTATACCATGTATACTGATCATCTTTTGTTGTATATGATGGATAATATCGGTATGTATTATTTTCACCTGATGCATAATTTTCAATTTGCTCATAATCAAGACCAGGTCCTTGTCTAAGTCTAATTCCTGATTTTGTTGTCTTAATTGTAGGATAATTATTAGGATAATGATGATTAGCAGTATAAAATTTAGATATTGGTACTAAAATTGATTGATTTTTTTTGATATAACCAGTTACACCACTAATTTTAATTTTTATTGTATCATATGTTGGTTCATAATCTAGAAAAGCAGCTTCAGAACCCCAAGTTGATGCAATATATGTTAAGTATGTACTTGATAATGTACTTGTCCCTTGATAATATGCTGCTTGACTTGTTGAATATATTCTTTTAAATCCTTCTCCTGTATTATATATAATGTTGTTATTTTCAACATCTATTTTAGCTAAAGCATATTTAGCATTAATTATAGTTCCATTTTTAACAATTGTGGCTACTGCCATTTCTGTTGATGGATATTCATTCATTGCAGTTAATGCATCATTGTAATTTTGATAACACGATAAACCAACATCTCTATCAGGATATGATATTTTAATTTCATAAATACATTCTTCCGCGTTTACCTTTATAGGTATAAATGGAAGAATTGATATAAGTAGCATAATCGTTGATAAAAAAGAAATAATTTTCTTATTCATAAAGGCTAACCTCCTATTATATAAATTATATCAAAAATTATATAAAAATAAAATATCAATTGACTTTATAAATTAATTTATTTATAATACAGCGTACATTAAGGGAGGAATTATGATGTACAAAGAGTTTTATGAAAAATATAAAGATGATATCAAAAATTGTTTTTCTGATTTAAAAGATAAAGATAAAAGAAAAAAACAAATTCCTAATTTACTTACTGCTTCAAGACTTATAGCACCATTATTTATTGTTCCTGCAGCTTTTTCAGGGAATTTACCTCTAGCAGTTTTCTTTACTATGCTTTTTGAAGCAACAGATTTTGTTGATGGATATTTTGCTCGTAAATTAGATGCTGTAAGTGAATTTGGTAAAGATTTAGATCCTATTGTTGACAAAATATTTGCAACAGGTTTAGCTCTTCCATTAGTTATTACTAACCCACTTATTATAGGCAATATTGCATTAGAAGCCTTAATAGGAAAAATAAACACTGACTCAAAAATTAAAGGAAACGTTCCTCGAACAACAGTTTTAGGAAAACTTAAAACAGCTAGTTTATCAATTGCCCTAGCTTGTGCTTATATATTTGTGGCTGGTGGATTTATTAGTACTGCTGCTGTAAATAGTATTTTAGTTGCGACATTTGGAATACAAGCACTAACAGCATATCAATATAAAAAGATTGACAATGAAAAAGAATTAGCTAAAAATAGTACGAATCAAGAAATTGAAAAAATAGAATTAGAAATTAAACCAGAAAAGAAAAAATTAGAAAAAGTAAAACAAATAGCACGCGCTAATGATATTAATGAATTAAAGAAATTAAAAAGTGTTCTTTTAGGTTTAGAACAAAAAGAAGAAGAAAAAAACAAAGAAAAAACTCTAAAAAAATAGATGAAATTATTCATCTATTTTTTCATATTCCCATAACCCTAATTTACCATTAACTTTAATTGGAGTAATTCTTTTAGGTTCTTTTAAAACCCAAGCATATTTGTAATCAGTTTTTACACCTTTATAAACTTTTGGATTTTCATTATAAATTGCTTCAATATTATCTTCATTTAATTCAATAATATCTTCTAGAATTACTTCCCCTACTATTTCACCTAATTGTAAATTAATATTATCAAAATTATTTACTAGTTCTTTTTTATATGCTTTAGAAGCATGAATATATAAAGGCCCTCTATAATTTGTTTTCCATGTTCTAAACTCATATTTTTTATCTCCACTCATAATAAGTGAAACCCATGGTTGTTTAATACTAATTGTTTTCATAAATATGTTTTAAAGCATCTTTAAAATCATTAACAACATATGTACTTACACTTTTTAATTCTTCATTTGCATAATGAAATGTATAACTATTGAAAATAGCATTCATAGGAACATCATTAAGTTCATCTCCAATTGTTATTATTTCATCAATAGCCCAGTTGTTAAGTTTCATTAGCGCTTCTACTCCTGTTCCTTTACTAGTTTCTTTATTTAAAATATTTAGCCATTTATGACTTAAATAAGAATGTGTATCTGGATACTTTTTGTTTAATATTTCAATTAATTCAGCCACTTTTTCTTTATCTTTTGGTACACCTAAAATTCCATTTGAAGGTGCATCTTCATCTTTTGAAAATTTATATGCTTCATTATTATACCAATCTTCTACATATGGATTTTCTTTTAATTCATTAATTATTTTTTTTACAATTTTCGGATTAATTGTTTCACGATATATAATTTTATCTTCACGATCAAAAATAATTGTTCCATCACTACAAATTAAATTTGAATATGGAATATTTAAATCTTGAATATCAGGTTTTAATAAATATAAAGGTCTTCCAGTAGCAATTACAAATTTATTACCTTTATTTACAAATTCCTGTATTGCTTCAATATTTTCTAAATATTTATCTGTAAAAAAGGTGTTGTCAAAATCACTTATCAATACTTTCATTTTGATCCTCCTCATCTCCAGTAATACTTATTATAAGATCACTATTTAATAAATCATCAGTATTTATTTTTTCTTTTTTTAATGCATCTTGAAGTGACATAATTCTAAGACCATTTTTATATAGTTTAATATCTTCAGGTTTAGTACATGACATATAATAATGCATTCCATTATATTCGTGAATTAATTGAATTTCTTCTTCACAAAATTCAGATTCATCAAATACATCATAATCATTTAGTCTACCTAAATATACATAATTTTTAAATTCTTTTCCGCCATATCTATGTTGAAGTTCATTTAAAGATGTTTTTTTAATATTACCAAAAATACTATTTATTTTATTGATGTCATATGTATATGTAATACCATTTAAATGATATACTACTTCATTAACATCTTTAATAACTAAAAAGATTGTTGCAGCATCCATTTCAAAGTTTTTGATAAATCCAGCCTCAATATCTTCTAAATAAATATGAAGAGTATAAGGTTCTTTATTAGTTACTAATGTATATGAACTAATATTTTCTGTAAGTGCTAAATTTTTCATAATTTGGACAATAGATGTTTTGTCTTTCATAATTGTTCCAATAAAATCATCTAGATTTGATTTATTTGGTTTTATGAACATTGTACTAGGCATAAAAAATAAATAAGGCATAATAAATAATGTTAATATAAAGGATGCCATTTTTCTTTTTTCTTCCAATCCTATATTTTTTACAATTAATCTTTTTATAAGCATATAAAGTATAAAAAATATTAATACAAATAAAAAAATCATATATCCAAAACTTATAACATTTTTATATGGATTATATTCAAGTGGTGTAACTAAATTTTTTAAAATAAATTTATTACCTCTAAAACATTCAGCAATACCATATCCTGAAGCAGTTAAAAAACCACCTAAAATGGAAAGTACAAATAATTTCCATATATTTTTATAATATACACTAAAAGGATCACTTACTTTTAATATAAGAGCTCCAATGATAAGTGCTATAACACACATTACAAAATTCATAATTCCAGTTAATAATACTAATGGTGGTAATATTAATAGAAACCAAAAAGGTAAATAAGCATAATTCTTTTTCATATAATCACCATAATAAGTATAACAATAAAAAAGACAATAGTCTAGTTATTGCCTTTTAAAATTATAATTTTTTTGCTTCCATATTTTCTTTCTTTATAAACTTCATAACCATGATTCTCTACTTCTTCAAATTCACTTTCACATATTATTAATCCTTCTTCGTTTAATAAATTATATTCTTTTATTAATTGGATTGATGGATTTATAAAATTTAGTTCATAAGGTGGGTCTAAGAAGACGATATCAAATTTTATATTATTATCTTTAAAGTATCTACATGCATCTTTAAAGTCTTTTTTTATTAAGTTGACTTCTTCATCTGGATTTAGTTTAACTAAATTCTTTTTTAATACATCGATAACTTTTGGATTTTTATCTACAAGATAGGCACATTTAGCACCATTACTAATCATTTCTAAACCAACAGAACCACTACCTGTAAATAAATCTAATATTACTGCATTTTTAAGTTTAGTTTGAACCATAGCAACTAATGATTCTTTAACTCTATCCATTGTTGGTCTTGTACCAACAATATTATGACCATTTAAAACTGTCCCTCTGTATTTACCACTAATTATACGCATAAAAATCACCTTTATAATTATATCATATTTTAGACTTTAGACATAACACTTTGAAAAAATTCAATATATTCAAGTGTTCTTTTTAATTTTTCTTGTTTTTGAATGCGATTAAATTCTTTAAATTCTTTTATAAAATCATTTATTTTTTCAGGATTTCGCATTAAAATTTTATACCAATGTGAATTGTATCTTAAATATGTAATATAATTTGGTGATTGATTTAATTTAAATTGAACATCTAAATTCATTAATCATCAAAATGCTTATATAATGGTCTTGGTTTGTATTTAGGAGTTTCAGTTGTATTTTTCACAGCCATTTCACTTATAACACCTAGCACACGTTGCAAACTATTTACTCCTTCTTCTATTTTGTCCATATCTAAACTTTTTACAAATGATAGAAAATCGGGAGTTTGACTTCTAACTTCTTCTTTTGCTGGTTCTTTTAAATATTCTTTCCACGCATTATAATCACTACCATATAAATCATAAATCTCATAAAATTTTTGCCATGTCATTTCTCCTGATTTAATATATTTTATTAAAACAGGATTTTGTTTAACAAAATTTTTAAATTCTTCTTTCATTTGCTCTACCACCTAATTTAATATATGTAATATATCTCTTTTTTTGACAAAAAAAAAGAGATATAAATCTCTTATTTTCCTTGCATTTGTTTTGCAACTTCTTCAGCGAAGTTTTCTTCTCTTTTTTCCATACCTTCACCAACTTCGTAACGAATCATATCTTTGATTGATCCTCCGTTGTTTTTAACGTATGTAGATACAGAAATATCTCCATCCATAACGAATGCTTGTTCTTCTAAACAAATTTCTTTGAAGAATTTTTGAATTCTACCCATTACCATTTTTTCAGCAATTTCAGCAGGTTTTCCTTCATTCATAGCGATTTCTTTTTGAACTTCTTTTTCTTTTTCTACAACTTCAGCTGGAACATCTGATTTTCTAACATAAAGTGGTCTCATAGCAGCTGCATGCATTGAAACATTTTTAGCTACTTCTTCGCTAGCATCAGCAGTTACTGTTAATACAGCAATTTTTCCACCCATATGAATATAAGCACCAAAGTTTTCATTATCAGCTTTAACAACTTTTTTGAATCTTCTGAAACTTAATTTTTCTCCAATTTTAGATGTTTTAGCAATAATTAAATCTTCAATAGTTCCTACTGATGATTCTAATTTTAATACATCTTCAACTGTTTCAGCATCGTTAGCAATAATAGCTTTAGCTATTTCATCAACCATGCTTGTAAATTCTTCGTTTTTAGCAACGAAGTCAGTTTCTGAGTTAACTTCTACGATAGCAGCAACATTACCTTCAGCAACGATTGCAGCAACACCTTCAGCAGCAATACGATCTGCTTTTTTAGCTGCTTTAGAAATACCTTTTTCTCTTAACCAATCAACTGCAGCATCGATATCCCCGTTTGTAGCTTCTAAAGCTTTTTTACAATCAAGCATACCAGCACCAGTAGATTCTCTTAATTCTTTTACTAAACTAGCACTTATCATATTTAAATTCCTCTCTTAAAATTAAAGATGATTTAATAAATCATCTTAGTTTATATTTATTTTAAAGCATCTAATAATTCTGCTTTTTTCATTGTTGAATAACCTTTTACATCTTTAGCTTTAGCTAAATCACGTAACTCAGCAACTGTTTTTTCAGTTAAATCTTCTTTAACTTCGGCTTTTTTTTCAACAGTTTTAGCTTCTCTAGGTTTTACTGTTTCATCTTTTTTAAATTCTTTTCTAGGTCCTCTATTTTCATTATTAAATTTTTTGAATGGTTTTTTATCGTTATTGAAATTTCTTCTTCTTTCTTGTTTTGGTTTAACAGTTTCTAATGCTTTTTGCATAATATCTGATGGTTGTTTTTCATCAGCAGAAACATAGTTAACAATTTGTCCTCCATTAGCTTCAACGATAGCATTATTTAAAACTCCTAAAATTAATTTAACAGCTCTAATAGCATCATCGTTACCTGGAATAACATAATCTACCATATCTGGATCACAGTTAGTATCTACGATTCCAAATACTGGAATATTTAATTTACGAGCTTCTTTGATAGCGATGTCTTCTTTTGAAGGGTCAACGATAATCATAGCTTCTGGTAATTTATACATTCCACGAATACCACATAATAATTTGTTTAATTTATCGTATTCTTTTTTAAGACCAATAACTTCTTTTTTAGGTAATACTTCAAAAGTACCATCTTTTTCCATTCTTTCGATTTCTTCTAATCTTTTAACTCTTTTTCTAATAGTTCTGAAGTTAGTTAAAGTTCCCCCTAACCATCTTTCTGTAACATAGAATGAGTTTGATCTAGCAGCTTCTTCTTTAGTAGCTTCTACTGCTTGTTTTTTTGTACCTACGAATAAAACTTTACCACCATTAGCTGCAATTTTATTTAAAGCTGCATAAGCTTCTTCAATTTTTTTAGCAGTTTTTTGTAAATCGATAATATAAATATCATCTCTTGAAGTAAAGATGTATTCTTTCATTTTTGGGTTCCATCTTTTAGTTTGATGACCAAAGTGAACACCAGCTTCTAATAAATAATTCATTGAAACAACTGACATTTTTCTTCCTCCTTTTGTTTTTTTCCTCCAAATGCTTCAAATCTCAAATCACCAAATTTGGCACTAGACTTGAGAATCCACATTTGTGTGTATTAAAAAAAGCCAATAATATTATAACACAATTATTTTGTATTACAACAATTTTTGGCTTAAAACATTAACTTTTTTCAAAAAAATTTATTATTGTTTATTATATAAATGATTATTATTAAAGTGCAAAATAAACATGCTCATAATAAATAAAAAAAAATAGATTAAAAAATTTAATCCATTTTATAAATTATTTAATTTTTCTTTAATAATTTTATTAACTAATCCCATATCAGCTTTACCTTTAAATAGTGGCGCAGCTTTTCCCATGATTTTACCCATATCACTTGGTCCTGTAGGATTAACTTCAGCAAAGATTTCTAAAACTTTTTTAGAAATTTCTTCTTCGTTCATTTGTTCTGGCATATATTTTTCTAAAATTGCAATTTCACTTTTAACTTGATCAATTAAATCTTGTCTTCCGCCTTTTTCAAATTCAACAATTGAATCTTTTCTAGTTTTAATTTGTTTAGATAATATTTGAGTCATTTCAACATCGTCTAATTCTTTTTTAGTATTGATTTCTTCAAGTTGCATTGCACCTTTTACCATACGAAGTACAGCTAATGTTTCTTTATCTTTTGCTTTCATTGCTTCGATAATAGCATTTAATATTGTTTGTCTCATAGTTTCACTCCTTTAATTAAAAAAGAAGAAAAGCTATTAGTTATATCTTCTAGCATTTCTTCTAGCATTACGGATAGCTTCTTTCTTTTCTTTTCTTTTTCTAACTCCCGGTTTCATATATCCTTCTTGTCTTTCACGAGCAGCTTTTAGGAGGCCATCTTTAGCATTTTTTTGTTTAATAGTTCTAAGTGCACCATCAACATTACCATTACGTACGATTACTTTTGTCATTCAATATCCCTCCCTTCTCAACTAAATGATATTATACTACTATTTCAAAATTAAAACAAGAAAAAAGAAAAAAAATTTAAAATTTATATATAATTTTAATTTACCATTTGTTATAATTATCCTCAGGAGGGTATAAAATGAAAAAAATCACAACACATAAAATTACATTAATAATATGTATACTAACTTTAATAATAGTAAATATTTTTACTAATTATAATTATATATGTAATTTATTTACTAAAACTAAACCAATCACATATAGTAATAAAGAAATGGTAAAAGAACATAATTCATATGAAATAAAGAATATTAATAAAAAAATAAATTTAATTAAAATTAAATTTAATGAAACACCAACAGAACTTTCAATTTATTATATTAATAAAGATTTTGAAAACTTTGAACATTTTAATAAACCTTATTATAATAATAATGTTAAATCAAATGAATTATATGTTCCTGTATCAATCAATGGCAATACTGATAGTTTAAAAATTAATGCTATAAATGGAGATATTAAAAGTATAACTTTAAATCCGGATGTAAAATTTAATTTTAATATTTTGTTAAATGTTATAATAATCTTTTTATTTTTTTGTTTTTCATCTAAAAATAAAAAAATAAATTTTAAAAGTCTCGATCATAATTCAGCTATTATAGCAACTTTATGTATCTTAATAATTATCTGTGTTAGTTTTTGTTTTTCATATATAAATAATTTATATGATTTTGGTAATTTATATGAATATCATTATACTAATGCTATAAAAGAAGGTAAATTATATTTAGATGTTCCTGTAAGTGATGGTTTAAAAGAATCTATTAACCCATATGATTCTTCTAATAGAGATTTTGATTATTTATGGGATGCTTCTTATTATAAAGGGAAATATTATTGTTATTTTGGAGTTTGGCCTATTATATCATTACTTCTTCCATATAACTTGATAACTGGAGATTACTTAACTACTCCTATAGCATGTCTTATATATGCTGTACTTGCTATAGTGGGAACTTTTAAATTATATAATGAAATCATTAAAAAATATTTTAAAAACATTAGTGTTTCTTTATATATAATTTCATTTTTATTTATTATTTTTGGAAGTAAAATATTATGGTGTATGCATAGACCAGAATTTTATGAATTAGTTTCTTTAGCAGCATATGCGCATGTTGTATTTGGACTATATATGGTTCTATTTAATAATGATAAACTTAAAAACTTTATAGGATATTTCTTACTTGCATTATCTGTTTTATGTAGGCCTACTTTCTTATTTTGTTCAATATTAATTTTACCAAAATTAATTAATCAAATAAGAAGAAAAGAATTTAAATTTAAAGATTTTATTTTGCTTGTAATTCCTTATAGTGTTGTAGGAATTATTACAATGTATATAAATTATATTCGTTTTGGTTCTATTTTTGATTTTGGAATAGCTTATCAATTAACAACTAATAATTTATCTAATTATAAATTTTCCTTTATTAATAGTATATTTGGATTATATAATTACTTGTTTGGTAAAATAAATTTATCTTTATATCCATTTAAAATTGAAGGAATAAGATCTACACTTTCTATTGTTACTGATTTTAATATTGAAGACATTGGTGGCGGTGTAATGGTAACATCAATTTTAGGATTTACAATTTTATTTATTCCAAAAATATTTAAATATATTAAGGAAAAAGAATTAAAAATATATATTGTTTTATCACTTGGTTTAGCTTTCTTTCTTATCTTATTTTCATCAGGAATTGGAGCTTTAATAGGAAGATATATGCTTGATTTTAATTATTTATTTTATTTTATAATTGTAATTTTATCTTTATATATATTAAAAATATCAAAAAACAAAAGTTTATCATCAGCATATAAAGTCTTTGCAATTATTAGTATACTTATAAATTTTATGCTTACAATGACAAATATAAACTAGTCAAAAGACTAGTTTATTTTTTTGTTTCATGATATTCTTTTTCAGTATTAACATTCCATATATTACTTTTATCACTGATGCCTTTAATAATGTTATTAACAGCTTCAAATGATGTAATTATAGAATGATCCATATTATTATATCTATGTTGTCCATTTCTTCCAACACAGTATAGATTTGATAATTTATCAATATAATTAACTAATGTATCTATTTCTGAATAAGTATCAAAATAAGAAGGATAAGCTTTTTCAATTCGTTCTACGTGATAGTCTTGAACAGAACTAGATTCAATTATTCCAATTTTTTCTAATTCAGATACAACAAATTTCTTAGTATTTTTATCACTCATATTCCATAATTTGTCTTCTTTAGAGCAAGTATATTCAGCTCCTATCCATACATTTTTATATGGATCTTCAAGCATATATGGAGACCAGTTATTAAAGATTTGTATTCTAAGTAATTTGACTGATTCATCTTGAACATAAATCCAACAATCCGGTATTATGTTTCCTAATGTTTTGATATTAGTTTCATTTTTTATTTTAAGTTTATCAACTAATAACCCAACAGTAACAAAGTCTCTATATGGAAGCCCATTTGCTATTCTAATGATATCATTTGATATTTCTTGATTACCATTAAGTGAATTTATCAAATCTTTTAAAGGCATTGATGAAATAAAGATATCTGCCTTATAAATTCCACTAGTAGTTTCAACAGATAGTATTTTATCATCTTTAAAATTAATTTTTGTAACTTTACTATTTTTTATTAATTTTCCGCCCATGTTCTCTACTTTTTTAGCTACAGTTTCCCAAAAATGTCCTGGTCCATATTTTGGATAATAAAATTCTTCAATAAGAGATGTTTCAATTTTTTTTCTTTTTATATTAAATATTTTAGATAAAGTATCTTTTAGAACAACTATTATAGATAAACCTTTAACTCTTTGAGCACCCCAGTCTGCACTTATTTCTTTTGGTGTTCTTCCCCATAATTTTTCAGTATATTTTTCAAAAAATAATGAGTATAATGTTTTACCAAATCTATTTATATAAAAGTTCTCTAATGAGTCTTCCTTTTTTTTAATAACCATAGATTTTAAATAACTAAAACCTGATTTTATAGTTCTTACTAGTCCTAAATTTTTAAATGTTTGCCATTTTAAACTAATTGGATAATCAAAGAATTTATTTAAATAATAAATTCTAGATAATCTATTTCTAACAAGCATAACATCTTCATTCTTTTCAGGATCGAGTCCTTTAACATTAACTTTAACATTTCTTCCAAGTTTTAAATAATCAAAAGCTGGTTTACTTTGTATAGGCATGACTTCTTTCCAAAATTTAAGTACTCTTTTATCTTTAGTAAAAAATCTATGACCACCAATATCCATCCTGTTACCTTTATACTTTACAGTTTTAGAAATACCACCTATATCTCTAGATGCTTCTAAAATAATAACATTATAGTTTTTACTTTCTTTTAGTAATTTATATGCTGCAGATAAGCCTGCAGGACCGGCACCAATAATAACAACATTTTTTTTCATATTTACTCCCCCTATTTAAATACTTCATAAAGTATTTTTCTAGCACCAAAATTCCATATAAAAGTTAGTAATGTAGAAATTATTTTTGAAATCATATAATAGATTTTAAATTTACGAGTTAATATCCATAATACTAAAGTATCAAATATTAAACCTAATACTCCGATTATTATATACATCATAATTTCAAATAGTTTATTCATTGAATTATCGTCTGTAAAAACAAACTTTTTACTTAAAAAATAATTAACTAATAGCCCTATTATAAAAGCTATAATGTTGGCTATAACAAGATTAAAATTCAAAAATTCAGAAATTAAATATAACGTTCCTATATTAAAAGCAGCGGCTATCCCACCAACAAAGAAATATCTAATAAACTGAATTATAGAATTGTTTGAATTATCAAAAAATAATTTATTAATAAAAACTTTCATAACTACCTCTATTCATTTAAAAGTATACACTAAATTACTAATATAAACAAGTAATTTAAATTAAGAAAAAAGAGAATATCATTATAAATTCTCTTTATTAGTGATTTTTATAAAAAATCTATAATTTCTATAATAATATAAAAGGAGTATGCTTAAAAGCACACTCCATTTTCTATTAGCATTCTAATATATGTTCCACATATAGTTCCTAAATGATAAATTGTTTCAGTTAGAAAACCGACAAGTGGTAACATTAATAATGCTGCTATAATTATGATTATATTTTTGGTATTTTTCTTTACGTAATTAATTATAGTGGGCATATATTTCCCTCACTGATTCTTCGCACGGCTGAGCCTACACTTCTTCCTAAATTGAGAAATGAATTTACACCTTTTATTATTCCATTAATTAGTGTTCCTGATATAGCTCCTCCTTTGATTTCTAATAATTCTTGTTTTGTTAGTTTCATAAATCCTCCTTTAATTACATCCGAGTGGTCTTACATAACCATCTATGACTCCAACTAGGAATACAATACCCGCAACTATAATGAGCATTGTACCAGCACCGCCACCTTTAATTTCTAATAATTCTTTTTTACTTAGTTCTTTCATTATACAAATCCTTTCTTATATTATATAAAATTGAATCTAAGATGCTTAACTTCTCGTTAACTTTTATCTTTATTCTTTTATTGTTATATTTATTTAAATCAATTTTTAGCTGATATTGATGATTTTCCATACTAATATTTAATTTTTTCTTGTATTTAATGTTATTTATATATAAATCAATATTTTTTGTTTTTATGCCAAGAGTTATATTTTTATTTTTTGTTTCAAAAGAAATTGTTTGTGTAAATTTAAAATTTGTTAAAATTAATATTTGAATTAGTATTATAAAAATAATTATATATAGTTTATTTTTTTCTTTTTTAATATTTAATTTATCTATAAGGTAACTGTTATTATGTATGTATTTTATGTTTTCCATTTCTTTCTAAATCACGAGTGATTTGTCCCTTTTCTATTGTTATTAATCTATCATATAAATCAAGATTTTCTAATCTATGTGAAATTATTATTATTGTTTTATCTTTATAAACTTTAAATATTTTTTTTAATATTTTTCTTTCTAAATTTACATCAATTTGATTTAAACCTTCGTCTATTAACAATATATCAAATGGTTTTATTAAAGTTCTTGCTAAGACAATTCTTTGTTTTTGACCACCTGATATATTAAATCCATCTTCATTAAGGATTTTGTTATAGCCTAGGTGTGAGTCTATTAATTCATCTATATAACATATATCTACAATTTTATTAAAATCATTGCTATTATCAAATACAATATTATTATAAAGTGTATCAGTAAATAATTTCTCGTTTTGGGATATGTAATTTATTTTTAGATCAAGTCCATTAATGTTGTGGTTATCAACTAGGATTCTGCCTTCATAATCTTTATAATAATTCATTAGTATTTTTAATAAGGTGGATTTACCACTACCACTTTGTCCAGTAATAATTACTTTTTCACCTTTACTAATATTTATGTTTATATCTTTTAATATTATTTTACTCGCTCTACTGAATGTTAGCTTTTCAATTTTTATGTTTCCATTAGCATATATTTTTTTTGTTTCATCTTCATCAAAAGTCATTTCAGAGATTCTTTTAATTATTTTTTTGGCTTCTATTATAGTGTAATCTAAATTTAAAAGGTTTTTTATTGGGGCTAGGAAAAAACCTGATATTGAATTAAACGAAAGAAGTGTTCCAATACTTATTTCACCTTCTTTTACTAGTAAAATACCTATAAATAAAAGTGTCATTTCTCCTACTTCACCAACTAATGTTTTTAAACTAGTTTGTATATTTAAAAGTTCATCTGTTTTGGCTATTTGTTTAAGATATTTTATATATTTATGTTCAAACTTTTTATTAATATTTTTTTCAATTTTTAAACCTTTAATTGTATCAAAACTATTAATGCTTTCAACTAAAATAGAGTTTTTTTCGGCGTCATAACATTGTACTTTTTCAATATTTATTTTAAGGATTTTATTAAAAGTTATTACAATTATAGAGTAAAATAGCATAATTATAATAGCGATACTTAAAAGTTTAGGACTTAATATATACATAACAATACACGATATAATAGTTAGGGGTAGATCAAGTAATATTGTTAGTATAATTTTATTTAATGCTTCTCTTATTTTGCTAAGTTCAGTATACCTTGTAATTATTTCTCCGCACGTCTTATTACGATAATAGCTATATGGAAGCGAGAGTAATTTTCCGAATATATTAAGGCTTATTTTACTATCTACTTTCATATTAAGAATTATTAACACTTTATTTCTTAGGTAATTTATTGCAATTTGATTTAGTTTTGAAATTATGAAGAATGTGTATATAAGAATAAGAATTTTTCGTGTGAAATAAATTCTGTCAAATAATACTTTCATATAAAATGATATAGATAATGATAATATCATATATATAAAGGTTGATAAAATTAAAAAATTAATTTCTTCTTTTAAGTTTAGTATTATACTTATTATATAGTTTTTAAACGATGGGTTAATATTTCTTTTTTCGATTGGTTTTACTGGATACATAGTTAATATTATGTTGTTAAAGATTTGATTAAATTCTTCAAATGTTAATTTTTTTAGTTTCGATTGGGGATCGGCAATGACTAAATTTTTCTTTTTAAAATTAATATTATAAATAACAACATAATGTTCATATTTTTTATCTATTGTTACATGTGCAATTGCTGGAAGAAAAAAAGATGAACTATTTAACTCTTCTAGCTTACATTTTATACCTTGAGCATTAAAACCTAATAGTTTTAATGTTTCAATTATTTTATATGCTGATACTCCTTCTTTGGTAGTTTCAAGAAGATTATTTAAATCTTCAATACTTATATAACCATCATAATATTTTATTATCATCTGCATACATGCTGCTCCGCAGTCTTTTAAGCCTTCTTGTTTTGTGAAGGGGTATTTGTTTTTCACTCTCTCTCACCTCCTCACTTATATCTTACGATGCTTTATACTTGCTTTCCTTTTTTTTCTTAAAAAAAAATAAAAAAAGAACCATAAAGGTTCTTTTCTTACATCATATCTTCTAACTTTTCATCCATTTTTCTTAGGTTTTTAATTTTTTTATCTACCATTTCTTTAGCAGCACAAGCAGCTTCTTCACCATATCTTTGATATGCTAATACTGAAGCAGCTCCTAAACCCATTAAAATGACATTTTTTGCGATTCTCATAATTTTCACCTCTTAGCTAGAATGTATGGTATCGATACAAT
>CAJGDV010000006.1 GCA_904502155.1 uncultured Bacilli bacterium | reverse complement strand
AATTTGGATTTAAAACCAATGAAGTGAAATTATTGTTATCCAACTGAACATCTTTCATTAATTCATTTTCATTAGGTTCTACATAATTATTTGGATTAAGTTCTGATGAAAAACCTCCCATATTTAAATCATTTCCCATGAAATCATTAGGTTTTTCAAGTAAAATATTTGTAATATTTTCTACAGGTTTTTCAATTAAATTTTCATTAGGTAAAAATGCATTATTGAAAGTTGGAATTTCAACTTTTTGAGTAGTTGTTACACTTTCAGGTTTATTAAATACATTTTCGCCTTTTAAAATTTTTGCAATAAAATCATCTGCTTTTCTAACAGTTAATCTTTCATCTGTTATTTTTTTAAGCATCATTTTTTGTTGGTTACTATCATTTAATCTTAATAAAGATCGTGCATGTCTTTCTGATATCTTTTCTTCTAGTAGTGCTTCTTGTACATCTTCATCAAGATTTAAAAGTCTTAATTTATTCGCAACAGTTGATTGAGTTTTTCCAAGTTTTTTTGCTAAATCTTCTTGTGTCATAAATCCCATATCTAGAATTTTTTTATACGATATAGCTTCTTCAATCGGAGTCAAATCTCTACGTTGCACATTTTCAATTAATGCTACTTCAGCACTATCTTTATCATTTAATTCAGTAATAACTGCAGGTATATAATTCTTACCAGCTAATAAGCTTGCTTTAAATCTTCTTTCCCCAGCAATAATTTCATATTTATCTCCCATTTTGCGAACAACAATAGGTTGGATTACACCATGTTCTCTAATAGATTCACATAATTCATTAATTGAATCTTCATTAAATTTTATACGAGGCTGAAATCTATTTGGCAAAATATCATTGATATCTAACTGAACTACTTTCTTATCAAAATCCATAACATCCCTCTATTCTAATAACTATAATACTATAATATTAAAAAAAATTCAATTAGTTTGGGAAATATTTCCCAAAAAATCAAATAAAAAAAATATAGAATAAACTATACTTTTTTTATAACGCTCTCTTTTTGATTTCCGAAAATTTTCTAGGATATTTTTTATCTGTTTTCTTTTCTTTTAAATATTTAACTAAACATCTATTACTTTCTTCAACTGGTAAAATAAATTTAATTTCATCAACCTCTTTTAAATAAAGTTTTGATATTGCATTTTTACTTAATATTTTTTCCTCAGTAATATTAGCTTTTAATGGAATAAAATATCCTTGTTCTTTTACTAATGGAACGCATAATTCCATTAATACAGGTAATGAAGCAACAGCTCTTGCAGTTACAACATCAAATTTTTCTCTATTTTTTAATGCATAATCTTCACTTCTAGAATGAATTGTTTCAATATCTTTTAATTCTAATTTTTCAATTACATCATTTAAAAAATTTATTCTCTTATTAAGTGCATCTAATAAAGTAATTTTTAAATTTGGAAACATTATTTTAAGAACTAATCCAGGAAATCCAGCACCTGTTCCTACATCACATAATGTTTCAACATTATATAAATTTACTATTTTTTGCATTGTTAATGAATCATAAAAATGTTTTAAATATACATCTTCTTTTTTTGTAATACCAGTTAAGTTAATTTTTTCATTCCATTCAATTAATAATTCATAATATTTTTCTAATTGTTTTAATTGTTTATCATTTATTTCAATTCCTAATTTTTTAACATTTTCAACAAAATTATTTTCTGTCATAATGATACTCCTTTTTTAAATAAATCATTAATAGAGAGATATCAGCAGGATTAACACCACTAATTCTTAATGCTTGACCAATTGATGTTGGTTCTACTTCTTTTAATTTTTGTCTAGCTTCACTAGCTAAATTCTTGATCTTATCATAATCAATATCTTTTGGAATCATTTTATTATCTAAATCAAGCATTTTTAATGCTTCACGATTTGCTTTTACAATATAACCTTCGTATTTTATATTAATATAAACTTGTTCTTTTATATCTTCATCAAAAGGAATATCTATAAAATGTTCTATATGTTCCATTGTAACTTCTGGTCGTTTTAATAAATTATAAAGAGAAATTCCGTCTTTTAAAATTGTACTATTTATACTTAATAGGTAATCATTTACTTCTTTTTTTGGTGTTACTCTTTTTTCTTTTAAAATATTTGTTAATTTTTCAATATTTTCTAATTTTTCTTGGAATTTATTAAATTGTTCTTCGTTTATTAATCCAACTTCATAACCTTTTTCTCTTAATCTTATATCAGCATTATCATGACGTAATAATAATCTATATTCAGCACGAGAAGTAAGTAGTCTATAAGGATCACGAACACCTTTTGTAATTAGATCATCTATTAATACTCCAATATATGCTTCATTTCTTTTTAGAATAAGTGGTTCTTTACCTTCAATTTTTAAACCAGCATTTATACCGGCAATTAATCCTTGGCATGCAGCTTCTTCATAACCACTTGTACCATTAATTTGACCAGCAGTAAATAAATTTTCTAAAATTTTTGTTTCTAATGATTGTTTTAATTGAGTAGGGAATAATGCATCATATTCAATAGCATAAGCATATTTCAATATTTTAGCATTTTCTAATCCTGGTAAACTATGAACCATTTTTTCTTGAACATCATATGGCATACTTGTTGAAAATCCTTGAACATAAATATCATCATAATATATACTTTCTGGTTCTAAAAATAATTGATGTCTTTCTTTATCACTGAATCTTACAACTTTATCTTCAATTGAAGGACAATATCTTGGTCCTACACCTGTAACATCATCAAGTCCTCCATACATACTTGATTTATTAAGATTTTCATTAATTATTTTATGTGTTTCTTCAGTTGTATATATTAAATGACATGATATTTGTTTATCAACATCATAATAAATTTCATTATCAAAACTGAAATTTCTTACAACATTATCTCCATATTCTTCTTTTGTTTTTGAAAAATCAATAGTATTTTTATCAATTCTTTGTGGAGTACCTGTTTTTAATCTTATAATATCAAAACCATATTCTTTAAGTTTATCACTTAAATGATTACTTGGTTTTTCACCATGTGGTCCTTCACGACGTCTTGAATCACCAACCATAATATCTGCTTTTAAATAAGTTCCTGTTGTTAAAATTACAATTTCTGATTCAATTGTAGTACCATTTTCTAAAATTACACCTTTAACTTTTTTATCTTCAACAATTAAATCCTCAACCATAGCTTCTAAAATAGTTAAATTTTCTTGTTTTTCTAGTGTTTTTAACATTTCTTGTGGATAAACAACTTTATCTGCTTGCGCTCTTAAAGCTTGAACAGCAGGACCCTTAGCACTATTTAACATTTTAATTTGAATTAAAGATTTATCAGCATTACGTCCCATTTCACCACCTAATGCATCAATTTCTCTAACAACTATACCTTTAGCACTACCTCCTATAGAAGGATTACAAGGCATGTCAGCAATATTTTTAATATTACCTGTTATTAATAAAGTTTTATGTCCTTTTCTTGCTGAAGCTAAACATGCTTCACAACCAGCATGTCCACCTCCAACTACTATAATTTCATATTTCATATAATCACCTTATTTCCCTAAACAAAATTGACTAAATAATTGATCAATTAATTCATCTTGATATGTTTCACCAATAATTTCACCTAAAATGCTCCACATTTCTTTAATATCAATTTCAACCATATCTATTGGCATATTTAATTCTAATCCATTATTAATTTCTTTTAAACAATCATAAGCTTTTTCTAATAATGATATGCTTCTAGCATTTGTTAAATATGTTAAATCTTCAGTTTCAATATTTTCTAAATTATATATTTCTTTAATTTTATCTTTTAAATCATCGATTCCTTTATCTTCTAAAGCACTGATTTTAACAATATTTACTATATCTTCTGGTAAAACTAAGTTAGATTCTAAATCACATTTATTTACAACAACAATATAGTTTTTGTTTTTTAATTTTTCTAATATTTCTTTTTCATTTTCAGTAATAACATCATTGTTATTAAGTACATAAAGAACTAAATCGGACTTATCGATTAATTCCATACTTTTTTTAACACCAATACTTTCAACTAAATCATTAGTTTCTCTAATACCAGCAGTATCAATCATATTTAATAGAATTCCATCAATTGAAATTGTTCCTTCAACAATATCTCTTGTAGTTCCTTCAATATCAGTAACAATTGCTTTTTCTTCATTTAATAATCTATTCAATAAACTACTTTTTCCAACATTAGGTTTACCAATTATTGATGTTTTAATTCCTTCTCTAACTAATTTTCCGTTTTCACTCTCATTAAGAATTTTTTTCATTTTTTTCTCTAAATCGTTAAGCATTGGTTTAACTTTTTCATTTGTTAATTCTTCAATATCTTCATATTCAGGATAATCAATATTAACTTCAATATTGGCTAAAATTTGAATTATATCATTTCTTAAATCCTTAATTAAATTTGAAACTTTACCATCTAATTGGTTAATAGCAAGATTTCTTGCTTTTTCTGTTTTTGAATTAATTAAATCCATAATTCCTTCAGCCTGTGTTAAATCTATTCTTCCATTTAAGAATGCTCTTTTCGTAAATTCTCCTGGTTCAGCCAAACGACATCCATTTTTTAATAAAACTTTTAAAATTCTATTAGTTGTAGTAATTCCTCCGTGAGCATTTATTTCAACAACATCTTCACATGTGAACGTTCTTGGCGCTTTCATAACTGAAATTAATACTTCGTCTATTACTTTATCATCTTCCATAATATGATCATATGTTATGGTATGACTATCAACTGTTTCTAAAATTTTTCTTTTTGTGATACTATTTGCAATTTTTATAGCATCATTACCACTAACTCTAATTATTGATATAGCACCAACACCTAGAGCAGTTGATATAGCAGCTATTGTATCTTTCATAAAATCACCTTCCTTTAATTCCTATATATTTTAAAAGTCCTTTTGGATTTTTAAAAATTTCTATTGAAGCACATTTATCCACAATTGTTACAATCCAACTTTCTAAATAAAAAGGTGGCTTAATATTTAATGGAAACATATGTTTTATAATTATATCTTTTATTTTTTTATTTTCTTTTAAAAATTCAAAATTAATTATTGTATTATCATAAGCTTCTTTTGCATGAACAAATCCATGCATATTTTTTATACCTTTTCGCTTAGTTAATTGCCAATCGTTATAATAAAAATCATGCAAAAGTCCACCTATAGCAGTACTATAATAATCCATTTTTAATTTTTTTGCAATTTTATATGAATAAAAGGAAACTTTTAGGGAATGTGTATAGACACTTCTTTGCTCATGATGATGATATAATTTTCTTTTTTTGAATTCATTATTATCAATAATAAACTTAATAATTTGTTTATAATCTTCATCAAATTTTGATTCTAAATATAAATAATCTAATTCATCTATCATATTATGTCTCCTTCTAATTTTATAATTATACATCATTTTATATGAAAAAAGAAGATTAAAATTAATCCTCTTTATATCTGATTACAACGTATCTCATTGGATCTTGTCCAAAACTTTCAGTTTCTAATTTTTCAAAATCTGAAATAATAGTATGAACAATTCTTCGTTCATAAGAATTCATTGGATCTAATTTAGCTTCAATTTTTGAATTAAGTACTTCTTTTGCTATTTTTTTAATTTCTTTCTCAATTCTTTTTACTTTTCTTTCTTTATAATTACCAACATCAACATTAATTCTTAAATTGAATCCTGTTAAATTGTTAATCATTTGATGAAGTAATAATTGAATTGAATTTAAAGTTCTACCATCTTTACCAATTAGTAATGATTGATTATCATTAATTAAAACTACATTATAACAATCATTTTTAAAATTAACTTCTGAATTTATAGTTGTATTAAAAGCTTTTTCTAAAATTTTTATAAATTCTTTGATGTAATTAATTACTTCTTTTTTTGATATATATATTAATTCTGTTCTTTTGCTTTTAAATAATTTTCCTGGAATCTCATTAAATTTATAATGAACATCATCTATGTTAATATTTTTTAATAATAAATTTTGGTCTTTACCTTCTATTTTCTCAATTGTTATCATTTTTTAGCTACCTTCTTTACATATAAATTTTGGAAAATAGTAAATGATGAGTTAGTAATCCAATAGAATGAAATAGCTGACGAAATACTAAATGCTGCAGTTCCAATCATAACTAAAGACATATTACGCATCATTTTCATTTGTGCTTCTTGTTCTGGTGACATTGATGCACCACTATTTAATTTAAATGAATAGAATGTAACAAAGAATACTAATGCAACAAGAATAAGATATTGATATGAACCATTTCCCATTGCAACTAATGGACTAATACCTAAATCAAAAGGTCCTAAATTTCCTTCAAATACAGCAGGTAATCTATATAACGATTCATAGAAAGCCATAAATAATGGAAGTTGAATAAATGAGAATAAACATCCTGAAAGTGGATTAATATCATATTTTTTATAAAGCATCATTAATTCTTGACTCTTCATCATCATACTTTCTTGATCTGTTTTATTAGCATATTTTTTTTCTAATTTATCCATTTCAGGTTTTACTTTTTGTAAATTTTCAGATTGCATTGCTGCTTTTCTAGTAAGAGGCATCATAAGCAATCTTATTGTTAAAGTAGCAACTATAATAGCTAATCCTGAATTTTTTACTATTTTAGTAATAAGTAATATAAACCATGCTAATGGTTTAACAAATACTGAAGTCCATACACCTTCATATCCACCACTTGTAACTTTAAACTTACTGCATTTTGGTAATTTACTAATATCTAAATCATGTTCTTTATAAGATTTTAAAATTTCCTTTGATTCAGGTCGACATAAAATATTTTCTACAAGATTTTGACCAGTTGTCTCATTTTTTACTATTTTGTTATCCTCATCTTTAACATAAGAAGTACATCCTGTTAAAAACATACAACTTATTAATAAAGATAAAAATACTATTGTCTTTTTTTTCATTAAATTACTCCTTCGTTATTTTTAAATCTTTGAAAGCTTTTAGAAGAGAATTTTCTATCTCAATATAATCTCGGTCTAAAATACTCTTCCTTAATATTATAATACAATTAATTCCTTTTTGGTAGTTTTTTTTATCGATAATAGCTCTAATTCTTCTTTTATATTTATTTCTTGTTACAGCATTACCAATTTTTTTTCCAACAGATATCCCAAAATGATATAATTCATCATTTGTTCTTTCAATATAAATAACAAAATCTTTATATTTGTTAGCTTTATAAGTGTCTATGATTCTATTAAAGTCTCTATTATTTTTTAGAATATTAATTTTTTTCATACTATCACCACATTTTCTAATTAAAAAACCACTATTGCAGTGGAATTATTAATGAGCTAAAACTTTACGTCCTTTTCTTCTTCTTCTTTTAATCATTGAAGATTTTGCACGAGCTAAGAAACCTATTTTTTTACTTCTTCTTCTATTATTTGGTTGATATGTTCTTTTCATTTTTACACCTCCTGAACCTAGATTTTTTCGGTTGCTTTATTCATTATATATATAAAAGGTTGTTTTGTCAATAATTTTGTTAAATGTGGAAAAGATTTCTTTTTATGTTTTTCCACATACATTTTTTTAAAAAATGTTGAAAAGATACCCTTATAAACCAATATATTTTGAAAATAATCCACATTTTCTGTGGAAAACTAGTTTTAAACATGTTGAAAATAGGTTTTCCACAGTTTTTGTGGAAAACTTTTGAATTTTGTTGTTTTTTATGACTTAGTTTTCCACATTCACATTTTGTTTTTTTAAGAAATATGTTGATAAAAAGGTATTTCCCATATTTTATCCTCATAAATATAATTTTTTTTTACATTTTCATATTGTTTTTTTTACTAAAATATTCTAAAATGTAATAGAAAAAGGAGTGTATGTTTCTATGGGCAGCTTGGATTATGATTTAATATGGGATAGATTTTTAGAAAAAATAAAACAGGAACTTGAACCAATAAACTTTGAAACATGGTTTGAAGATACCAAATTAGTTGAAATTAAAGACGGAATAGCTAAAATACAAGTAACAATTCCAATTGCAAAGAAACATATAAAAGATATATATAATGAGTTAGCAACTCAAATTTTTAATGAAATAACTGAATCAAATTTTAAGCTAGAATACTTAACAGAAGATGAAATAGAAACAAATATAATTATTGATACGGACAAAATGGGTATTCCTAAACCATTAAATTATGAAACAAATCTGGATTCTAAATATACTTTTGATACCTTTTTATTAGGAAAATCAAATACTTTTGCAAAAAAGAATGCAGTAGCTATTGCAGAAAGACCAGGTATGCTTTATAATCCATTTTTTATTTACGGACCAAGCGGTGTTGGAAAAACACACCTTATGCATGCAATAGGAAATTATATTGTTGCAAATTCAAACAAAAAAGTTTTATATGTTACAAGTGAGAAATTTGTAAATGATTTTATAAAATTATTTACAGATCCCAAGAAATTAAATGCAACAGATGAATTTAAATCTAAATATCGTGATATTGATGTTTTAATAATTGATGATATCCAATATTTACAAGAAGCGATTAAAACTCAACAAGAATTCTTTAATACATTTAATGAATTACATAGCAACGGTAAACAAATAATTCTTTCTTCAGATAGATCTCCACATGATTTAAAAAAATTAGAAGAAAGACTTAGAACTCGTTTCAATTGGGGATTGACAGTAGACATATTACCACCTGATTTTGATTTAAGAATTAATATTATCAATAATTTACTTAAGGTAGAAAACCCAGGTGTTAATTTTCCAACTGATGTTATTGAATTGATAGCTAGTATTTGTACAACAGATGTTAGAAATTTACAAGGATGCATAAGAAGAATTATGATTTATGCAGTAACAATGAATGGAGCAGACATAACTTATGAACTAGCACAAGAAGCATTAAATGGTTATATGGTTAAAACTGTTATAACAAAAAACAAAATAGACCAAGTACAACAACACATTTCCCAAAAATTTAATGTTTCTGTTGAAGATTTAAAAGGTAAAAAAAGAAATGCAAGAATAACATATCCAAGACAACTTGCAATGTATATTTGTAGGGAGTATTTAGGAGAATCTTTAGTCAGAATAGGAAATGAATTTGGTGGACGTGATCATACAACAGTTAAACATTCTGTTGAAAAAATCCAAAAACAAATAAAAACCGATAAAAATTTAAATGATGAAATACAAAAAATAATTAATCAAATTAGATAAAAGTGTATAAAATGTGTATAACTTTCGAGTTTTCCACATTCGAAAACATCAATGATTACAACATAAAAATGGCAATTTCATAGAGTTTTCCACTTTTTCCACATCCATAATAAAAATAAACAATATAATAATATAATAAGGGAGAGATGAAAAATGAAAATAACAATTAAACAAACAATTTTAAATGAACACTTAAATAACGTAATTAAAGGTATTTCGAGTAAAAATATAATTCCTATATTAAATTGTATTAAATTTGAATTAAAACAAGAAGGTTTATATCTTATTAGTACTGACAATGAAATAGTTATCAAAAGTTTTATTCCTGCAAAAGATATTGAAGAAATAAAAGAACTAGGTGATATTGTCGTTCCAGGTAGACTTTTCCACGAAATTATAAAAAAATTAAATAGGGAAATAATTAATATTGAAGAGTTAATAGATTCAAAACTTAGTGTTTATACAACAAAATCTTCATTCACTTTAAATTGTAATAATTCAAATGAATTTCCAGATTTAGAATTAAATAATTCAGAAAATCCTATCAAAATTTCTAAAAGAGTTTTTAGAAACATTATAAATCAAACAATATTTGCAACATCAACTCAAGAATCAAGACCTGTATTAACAGGAATTAACTTTAAATTTAATAATAATAAATTAGAATGTACAGCAACTGATTCATATAGATTAGCAAAAAAAGAAATTATTTTATCTAATTCTGTAGATAATGAATATAATATAATTATTCCAACAAAAAATCTTAATGAATTAATAAGAATGTTTAATGATGACGATAGTGATGTTGAATTACATATATTTAATAATAAAGTTATATTTAAATTTGATTCTATAGTAATGTTATCAAGAATTATAAATGGTACTTATCCAGATACTTCTAAGTTAATTCCAACAGAATTTTCTTTAACTGTAAAAGTAAATTTAAGAGAATTTTATAATGCCATTGATAGAGCTTCATTATTAACTAATGAAAATGAAAAAAATACAATTAGATTTGAAACAAAAGATGATTATGTAATAATTTCATCAAATACTCCTGAATTAGGATATGTTGAAGAAACTATTAACATAGAAAAAAATAATAATGAAGATTTAAAAATTGCATTTAGCTCAAAATACATGCTTGATGCTCTAAAATCTATGGAATGCGAAGAAATTAATCTAATGTTTAACGGTGATATTAAGCCAATCATTATGAAAAATCCAAATAATAGTGATCTTTTACAGCTAATTTTACCTATTAGAACATATTAAAATTGAAAAAAAAGTGATTTTTCGACAAAAAAATCACTTTTTTTACATTGTTCGACAAAATTCGACAAATTTTTTACTTTTTGTGTAGTATAATACATCCAATCAAGGGGAAACCTTTGATTAAAATCCGTGAAAGAAGGGAGAGAAGTGAAATGGAAAAAATTCTCTACGAGGTAAACGGTGGTACACTATATATAAAAGGAGTAAGCAAAGACAAATGTATAATAAGAGAAATTGATGGAAAGGAAACAGAATATCCTCTATCATCAAGAAAAATTATGAATCAAAGCTGTATTTGTTTTGGATCAACTCTTGAAGGTAGACTAGAAGGTATAGGAGAATTAACTGGTATAAAATATAAAGCTCCAGTTTTAATATCTGAATATCAACGTATTATTATGTTTCCAACATTATCTCATAAAGAAAATGAGTGTGCATGGATTTCTTTATCACATGTTGTTGATGTTATTCCAACTGAAAAAGGTGTAGCTATAATGTTTACAGACAGAAGCATTGGAGAATTCAATGTAAGTAAATATATTTTGCAAAATCAAATGGCAAAAGCAAAAAGTATTTATTTTGAATTATTCAATAGAGAAAAGAAAGACATTTAATGTGTTTTTCTTTTTTTTGCGCCAAATTTATGATATAATTGATTTGTGTATAGGTGTATATGTAGACACACTTTTTTCTAAAAACAGGCTTAAAAACGAAAATGAGGCGATAATGTGTATTTGAACAACATAAAAGTAACAAATTTTAGGAATTATAAAAACTTAAATATTAATTTTTCAAAAAACATAAATATTTTTGTTGGTGATAATGCATTAGGTAAAACAAATATTATAGAATCAATATATGTTTTAGCACTTTCGAAAAGTTTTAGACCTGTTAATGACAATAATTTGGTTAAAATAAATGAATCGAATTATTCACTATTAGGAAATGTTCAAAAAAAAGATTTTGTTGATGAATTAAAAATAAATTATAACGAAAAAGGGAAGATATATTATCTAAACAACAAGAAATCTACAAAACTATCAGATTATTTATCAAACATGAACGTTATAATTTTTTCACCAGATGATCTTGAAATAATAAAAGGTTCTCCAGATATAAGAAGAAAATATCTTAATATGGAGATAATGCAACTGAATTCTTTATATTCTAAAGTGTTAAATGATTATAACTCATTATTAAAAATGAGAAATGATTATTTAAAAAAATTAAAAAATGATATAAGAATTGATGAAACATACCTCTCTATTTTAGAAGAACATTTAATAAATAGAGCAACATATATATATAAAATAAGAAATAAGTTTTTAAAAAAAATATCAAAACATTCAAAAGATATATATATGCGTACTATGGAAAAAGATGGGTTTAATATAAAATATGTAACCACACCACACATTGATAATTTTAATGATATTGAGATTACAAAAATTTTAAAAGAATCATTTAAAAATAATCGTGAAAAAGAAATATCATTTGGTAGTACTTTATACGGACCACACAAAGATGATTTTCATTTTATGTTATTTGATGACGATTTAAAATTAATGGGATCACAAAGTCAACAAAAATTATCTGTTTTAGTTTTCAAACTAGCAGAAATAGAATTGTTTTATAAACAAACTGATGAATATCCTATATTATTATTAGATGATATTTTTAGTGAATTAGATGATAAAAGAAAAAATAATGTTTTATCATATCTAAAAAAAGATATTCAAACATTTATTACAACGACTGATATAAATAACATTAGTAATGAAATTATTGAAAATGCTAAAATATTTAAAATCAGCAATTGTGAAATAACAGAATTATAGAGGTGATAATATGGAAAATGAAGAAAAACACTATGATGCTTCGGATATCCAAGTATTAGAAGGATTAGAAGCTGTACGTAAAAGACCAGGTATGTATATTGGTACTACAGACGTTAAAGGGTTACATCATTTAGTTTGGGAAATCGTTGATAACTCAATAGATGAAGCACTAGCTGGGTACTGTAATAATATAGATATAATCATTGGAAAAGGTAATACAATTACTGTTAAAGATGATGGTCGTGGAATTCCAGTAGGAGTTCATAAAAAAACAGGTATTTCAACAGTTGAAACAGTTTATACAGTATTACATGCTGGTGGAAAATTTGGTGGTGGAGGTTATAAGGTTTCTGGAGGTCTTCATGGAGTTGGAGCTTCAGTTGTTAACGCCTTATCAAAATTTGTAACTGTTACAGTATACAAAGATGGAAAAATTCATGAAACTAAATTTGAAAATGGTGGGAAAACTACTCAGCATTTAACAGTAATTGGTGAATGTGAAGAAAATAGAACTGGTACAACAGTTACTTTTAAACCAGATCCAGAAATTTTTGATACAGATATTTATGATTATGAAACATTAAAAGTTAGAACAAGAGAATTAGCATTTTTAAATAAAGGATTAAGATTAACTTTAAGAGATGATAGAGATGATAATGATTCAATTGGTGATGTTTTCCTTTATGAAGGTGGAATTAGTGAATATGTTAAATATTTAAATCAAAATAAAACTCCAATTCAAAATGATATTATTCATTTAGAAGGTGAAGAAGACGGAATTATATTTGAAGTTGCTATGCAATATAATTCAGGATATAGTGATAGTATTTATTCTTTTGTTAATAATATTAATACTCATGACGGTGGAACTCATGAAGAAGGTGTTAAAAGAGCATTAACTAGAATTATTAACAATTACGCAAGAAAAAATAATATTCTAAAAGAAAAAGATGATTCATTATCAGGTGAAGACGTAAAAGAAGGTCTTACTATGATTGTTTCTTGTAAACATCCTAATCCACAATTTGAAGGTCAAACAAAAGGACGTTTAGGAAATTCAGAAGTAAGAAAACTTGCTGATAATGTATTCGCAGAAGGATTTGAAAGATTCTTATTAGAAAATCCTGATACTGCAAAAATAATCGTTGAAAAAACGATGACAGCTGCAAGAGCTAGAGTTGCTGCTAAAAGAGCACGTGAATTAACACGTAGAAAAAGCGATTTAGATGTTATAAATTTTGGTGGGAAATTAAATGATTGTAAGGAAAAAGATCCTAAATTATGTGAAATTTTCTTAGTCGAAGGGGATTCGGCTGGTGGATCAGCTATTAAAGGTAGAGATTCAATGACTCAAGCAATTTTACCTTTAAGAGGTAAAATTCTAAATGTTGAAAAAGCAAGATTAGATAGAGCATTAAGCAATGAAGAAATAAGAACTATTATTACTGCTTTTGGTACAGGTATAGGTGCAGAATTCGATTTAAGTAAATTAAGATATGACAAAATAATAATCATGACCGATGCCGATGTAGATGGTTCTCATATTAGAGTATTATTATTAACTTTATTCTTTAGATTCTTTAGACCTATAGTAGAAACAGGGCATGTATATGCAGCTCAACCACCATTATTTTGTATAAAACATGGTAAAACAATTAAGTATGTACTTAATGAACAAGAACGTGATCAATATTTAGCAACATTAAATCCTAATACTAAATACGATATCATGCGTATGAAAGGGTTAGGGGAAATGGATGCAGAAGAATTAAATGAAACAACAATGGACATAAATAAACGTATTTTAAGAAAAATTACAGTAGATGATGTTATTGCTGCTGATGAAATTTTCTCAAAACTTATGGGTGAAGAAGTAGAACCTAGAAGAAAATTTATTGAAGAAAATGCAGTGTATGCTAAAAATCTTGATATATAGGAGGTGTATTTATGAGCGTAAATGATAGATTAGAAGAAAATAATATAGTAAAAGAAATAAAAGATTCGTTTATTGAGTATTCGATGAGTGTTATCGTATCTCGTGCTCTTCCTGATTTAAGAGATGGTTTAAAACCAGTACATAGAAGAATTTTATATTCAATGTATGAATCAGGATATACACCTGATAAACCTCATAAAAAAAGTGCAAGAATTGTTGGGGATGTTATGGGGAAATACCATCCACATGGTGATTCAAGTATTTACGAAGCTATGGTTCGTATGGCACAAGACTTTAGTTATAGAAATATGTTAGTTGATGGACATGGTAACTTTGGTAATATAGAAGGTTATGGTGCAGCAGCGATGCGTTATACAGAATCTAGGCTTTCAAAAATATCTTTAGAATTATTAAGAGATATAAATAAGGATACTGTAAATTTCACTCCTAACTTCGATGAATCAGAAAGCGAACCAGAAATACTACCATCTAGATTTCCAAATATTCTAGTAAATGGTACTATGGGTATTGCAGTTGGTATGGCTACAAATATTCCTCCTCATAATTTAGGAGAAGTAATTGATGGATGTGTTGCATATATTGATAATCCTGAAATAGATACTTTAGGATTAATGCAACATATTAAAGGTCCAGACTTCCCAACTGGAGGTATAATACTGGGAAATAGCGGAATTAAAAAGGCTTATGAAACAGGTAGAGGCACTATTACTATTCGAAGCAAAGCAAGAATAGAAGAAAAAAATGGAAGAAATTATATTATTATTGATGAAGTTCCTTATGGTGTTAATACTCAAGATTTAAAAAATAAAGTTGCTGAATTAGTTCATAATAAAGTTATAGAAGGAATTAGTGATTACCATACTGATCTTAAAGAAGGTATTAAAATTACTATTACTTTAAAAAAGGATGCTAATGCACAAATTGTTTTAAATAATTTATATAAGCATACTCAATTCCAAACAAATTATGGGATTATATTCTTAATGCTTGATCAAGGAACTCCAAAAACATTAGGTTTAAAAGATATTATTTCAAAATATATTGATTATCAAAAAGAAATAATAATTAGAAGAACAAGATTTGAACTTAATAAAGCAGAAAAAAGAGTTCATATATTAGAAGGTTTAAAAATAGCATTAGATAATATTGATGAAGTTATTAAAATAATAAAAGCTTCTAAAACAGATGCTATTGCTAAAGAACAATTAAATTTAAAATTTAATTTAGATGAAATTCAAACAGAAGCTATCTTAGAAATGAAACTAAGAAGATTAACTGGTCTTGAAAAAGATAAAATTGAAGCAGAATTAAAAGAATTACTTGAAAAAATTGAATATTATAAATCAATTCTTGCTTCAGAAGAAAAAGTTCTTGCTATTATTAAAGAAGAATTATTAGAAATTAAAAATAAATATTCTGATGATAGAAGAACTATGATTGATATGACTGCAATTGATTATATTGAGGATGAATCATTAATTCCTGTTGAAGATGTAGTTATAACATTAACAAACAAAGGTTATATTAAACGTATGACTAGCGAAACTTACAAGACACAAAATCGTGGTGGAGTAGGAATCAAAGGTATGTCTACAAACGAAGAGGATTATGTTGAAAACATTATTTCAATGTCTACACATGATTATATAATGTTCTTCACTAATAAAGGTAAAGTATATCGAATCAAAGGATATGAAGTTCCTTCATTTAATAGACAATCTAAGGGATTACCAATAATTAACTTATTACCAATTGAAAAAGATGAAAAAATCAAAGCAATGTTAAATGTAGGAAATGAAGATAAAGAAGGATATGTTGTATTCTGTACACAAAATGGTTTAGTAAAAAGAACTAATATATCTGAATTCGAAAACATTAGAGCAAACGGAAAAATAGCTATAACATTAAGAGAAAATGACGAATTGATATCAGTTAATAAAACTGATGGAAATAACGAAATTTTAATAGCATCTTCAAATGGTAGAATGATTCGATTTGTTGAAGATGAAATAAGAGTTATGGGAAGAAGTGCTGCAGGTGTTAAAGGTATAGATGTTGGTGACGGAATTTGTGTCGGATGTGAAATAGCATTTAAAGATCAAAACGTATTAGTTGTTACTGAAAAGGGTTATGGTAAACAAACAAGCATCGAAGAATACAGAATGACACATAGAGGTAGCAAAGGTGTTAAAGCATTAAATGTTACTGATAAAAACGGTAATATTGTTGGTTTCAAAACTTTAAATGGTGAAGAAGATTTAATGATTGTTACAAATAATGGTGTAATAATTAGAATGGACACTAGACAAATTTCTCAAACAGGACGTGTTGCACAAGGTGTTAAACTTATCAATTTAAAAGATAATCAACAAGTTAGTACAATTGCTGTTCTTGAAAGAGAAGAAAATATTGAAGAAGAACAATCAGAAAATAATGAAAATCCTCAAAATGAAGATAACAAAGAATAGATGTTTCACGTGAAACATCTTTTTTTTATTTCCTGAGAAATAATTTTGTCCTAATAATTCTGTTTTTAAAATATTTTTCAAATGTTTCACGTGAAACGTTGACAAGTTATATAGTTTATAGTATATTTAAATTGCACAACATTTGTGATTGAACCAGGTCAGAGAAGGAATTCAGCAGCCTTAAGATCCTCCAAATGTGTGTGCTTTTTTATTAGGGTGATTTAAATGAATGAATTTATGAAAGAAGCTTTCAAAGAAGCGCAAAAGGCATATAAGAAAGATGAAGTTCCAGTTGGAGCTGTTATTGTTAAAGATGGCAAAATAATAGCAAGAGGATATAATCAAAAAGAAAAATGCAAGAATGCTATAAAACATGCTGAAATAATTGCAATAGAAAAAGCGTGCAAAAAATTAAAAAACTGGCATTTAGAAGGTTGCGAACTTTATGTTACTTTAGAACCTTGTCTAATGTGTTGTGGTGCTATAATACAGTCTAGAATAAAAAAACTATATTATGGTGTTAAATCTGAAAGATTTGGATATGTTGAAAGTGTTGATAAATTATTTAATAAGAATACTCATATAATGACTGAAGTTAAAAATCTTAACGATGAAGAATCATTAAAAATATTACAAGATTTTTTTAAAAATAAAAGAAAATAAGCAAACCTAATTGCTTTTTTTTTGGACCTTAATATGCTATAATTTAATGGGTAGAGGTGATCAAATGTATCAAGCATTATACAGAAAATACAGACCAACAACATTTGATGATGTGGTAGGACAAGAGGTTGTTGTAAAGACAATCTTAAACGCACTTAAAAACAACAAATTATCACATGCCTATATTTTTAGTGGTCCTAGAGGGACTGGTAAAACATCTATAGCTAAAATATTAGCTAAAGCAGTAAAATGTGAATTAGGAAATGGTGAAATTTGTAATAAATGCGTTTCTTGTACGCAAATAAATAATAAGCAATCTACAGATATAATTGAAATAGATGCTGCTTCAAATAATGGTGTTGATGAAATAAGGGAAATAAGAAATAAAGTTAATAATGTCCCATCAATTGGAAAATATAAAATATATATTATTGATGAGGTTCATATGCTTACAACTGGAGCTTTTAATGCTTTATTAAAAACGTTAGAAGAACCACCAGCACATGCAATATTTATTTTAGCAACAACTGAAGTTCATAAAGTTCCTGAAACAGTTTTATCAAGATGTCAAAAATTTGATTTTAAAAAAATCAATAATAATAAAATGTTTGAAAGAGTTAAGTTAATATGTTCAAAGGAAAATATTAAAATATCTGATGATGTAGCACATGAAATAGTTAATCTTTCTGATGGAGGATTAAGAAATTGCATTAGCTTACTAGATCAAGTAAACTCATATTGTGATGGTGAAATTACTATTGATGATGTTCATGAAATAAATGGTTCAATTAATTATCGATTTATACTTGAATTTATCGATGATATTATTAATGGTGATATTAAAAGTATTTTATCTAAAATAGAAATATTTAGTAATAGTGGGAAAAGCATTGTAAAAATTACTGAAGAACTACTTTTATATTTAAGAAATATATTAATTTATGGAATCAATAAAGATTTGATTGATAATAATTATTTATATGAAAAATATTCAGAAGTGGATAATAATACAATAATGAAAATAATAAATGAACTTAATTCAAACATCAATAAAATAAAAGAGAGTGGAGATCCTAAGTTAGCACTTGAGATTATTTTAATAAAAATTGTATCAGAGACAATGGGAAATCCTTTAAAAATAAAGGAAAACGAGAATTTTCCAAAAATAAAGGAAAATAACGAAAAAGAAAAAAATGAAACTGAAGAAAAGACATATATTGTAGAAATGACACAAACATCTTGCGAAAATGATGAAAATGTTATTGAGGAAAACATAGAAGAAAATAGTTGTGAACCTATTGTTGAAGACAGTGATGCTCTAAAAGAAGAACAAGAAGTACTATCAAAAGAAGAACTGATAAAGAAAATACAAGATTTAAGAATTAATAATACTTTATCTCGTTTTGATAAACGTACTTTGTTGGAATATAGAAATAGAATGATTGAAATTAATAATTATAGAAATGATCCAACTTATCAAGCTATTGTAGATTTAATTGTGGATAGAACATTAAAAGCTATTTCTGATGAATATATGATTTTTGAAAGTCAGGATAATTACTCAGTTAATTGTTTTATAAGAGAGTTAGATAAAATTGAACAATTGATTGAATTAGTTTTTGGAAAAAGATTTAAAGTTGTTACAGTAAGTGTTGAGGAATGGAATAAAATTAAAGTTTCATTTAATAATAAAACAGTAACATATGAATATAAAGAAGAAAATCCAAAATATATAGAAGAATTAAATAAAATTATTACAAAAGAAAAAGAAGAAGAAGACGATGAATTAACAAAAATGTTTGGTTCATGCGTTGTACACAGTTAGGAGAATATATAATGAACATGCAAGCAATGCTTAAACAAGCACAAAAATTACAAAAAGATATGATGAATGCTAAAAATGAAATTGACAAAATGGAATTTGTTAATGAAACTTCATTTGTTAAAGTTGTAGCAAGTGGAGATAAAAAAATTAAATCAGTATCTATCAATAAAGAAAACTTAGATGCAGATGATGTTGAAATGTTAGAAGATATGATCTTAGTAGCAGTAAACGATGTTTTAAAACAAATTGAAAAAGTTACTGAAGATAAAATGGGTAAATATACTAAAGGAATGCCAGGATTATTCTAAAATGGGTTATCCAAAAAGTTTATTAAATTTAATAGAATGTTATAAAAGATTGCCAGGTATAGGTGAAAAAACAGCCGAGAGAATGGCATTAGCAACTTTGAGATTTGATGAGAAAACAATTGATACTTTTTCAGAATCAATTAAAAATGTTAAATATAATATTAAAAGATGTAAAAGATGTAATAATTATACTGAAGATGATTTATGTAGTATTTGTAGTGATGAATCAAGAAATCATTCGTTATTATGTGTTTTAGAAGATCCTAAAAATATTAACATTTTTGAAAAAATGGATATTTTTGAAGGAGTATATCATGTATTAGATGGATTGATTTCACCTTTAAATGGAATCAATCCTGATGATATAAAAATAAAATCCCTATTTAAAAGGGTTGATGAAGAAAATATTAAAGAAATTATAATAGCTGTTAAACCTAGTATTGAAGGTGAAACAACATCTCTTTATATATCAAAAATGTTAGAAGACAAAGATGTTATTGTTTCAAAAATAGCTAGTGGAGTTCCAATGGGAACAGATATTGATTATCTTGATTCAATGACACTAGAAATGGCATTAGAAGACAGAAAAAAAATATCGAATAATAATGAATAAAAAAATAGTAATTAAATAAAGTTAGTATTGGTGATACTAATGAAAATAATTATTAATACATTTAATAAAATTATAATTGGTTTTTTAATGATATATGGATACAATTTATTAATGTATCCTTTAAATTTATTTATTCCTATAAATATGATTAATTTGAGTATTACATCTCTTTTTGGAATAAAAGGCTTATTATATTTATGTAGTGTCTTAATATTAATTTTCTAGAAAGGATAATATGTTTAGTGAATACAAAGATGAACAAAAAATTGCATATAAAACATTACTAAATGCAATAAACAATAACAAAATTTCTCATGCTTATTTATTTGAGACAAATAAATATATAAATTCATTTGATTTTGTGAAAAAGTTTGCTACGGAAATTCTTAAAAATAATTGTTATGAAAAAATTGATGTAGAAACATTAGTTGAAACAAACAACTATCCTGATTTAAAAATTATTGAGACGAATAATTTGCAGTATAAAAAAGAGGAAATTAAAAATTTACAAAAAGAATTTAAAACAAAACCAATTTATGGAAAATATAAAATTTATATTATAAAAGAATGTGAAAAATTAACAGAAAACATCTCAAATACAATATTAAAATTTTTAGAAGAACCAGAAGAAGGAATAATTGCTATTCTAATGGTTGAAAATGAATATCAATTATTATCAACGATTACTTCAAGATGTCAGATAATATCATTAAAAAATATTATAAAAGATAAAAACAACATTATTACATTTTATGAAAAAAATAATTATAGAATGCAAAACGATGAAGATATAAAAGAAGAAATCGATAAGATAATGAAATTTATTATTGTAATTGAAAAATATAAAAAGAGTGCTATAATATATGAAAAAAAATTTTTAGATGAATTACTTAACTCAAAAGAGCAAGTTCTTAAAGTAATCAATATATTAAAATTATTTTACGTTGAAACTTTAAATTTAAAATTTCAAATAGAATTGTCATATTTAAATGATTATAAAAATTTTGTTGAAAAAATAAATACAATTAATAGTGAAAAAAAATTAATATATAAAATTCAAACATTGATGAATTTAGAAAAACAAATATATTATAATGTTAATATTAATTTATTTATTGATAAACTATTATTAGAATTAGGAGAAGATGTAGATGGCTAATGTAATAAAAGTTGCTTTCAAAGAAAAAGGTAAAGCATATTATTTTGATACAAACAATTTAGAATTAAAAGAAAATCTAACAGTAATTGTAAAAACTGAAAGAGGGTTACAATTTGGGAAAACTGTATCTTCAATGGAAGAAATTAATGATGAAAAAATAGTTTCAACATTAAAACCAGTTGTAAGAGTTGCAACAAAAAAAGATTATGATGCTAATAAAAAGAATATTAAAGAAGCAGAAGAAGCAGTTATTAAATGTAGAGAACTTGTTCAAAAAGAAGGTATTAATATGCAAATAATTGATGCAAGTTATACTTTTGATAAAGATCAATTAATGTTTAGATTTTTAGCAGATAACCGTGTTGATTTTAGAAATCTTGCTAAAGAATTAGCTTCAATTTATAAAACAAGAATTGAATTAAGACAAATTGGAGTTAGAGATAAAGCAAAAGAAATTGGTGGAATCGGACCATGTGGTAGATGTTTTTGCTGTCATAAATTTTTAAAAGATTTTGATAGTGTATCAATTAATATGGCAAAAAACCAAAATTTAGCACTAAATCCTAATAAAATTAATGGTGTATGTGGTAGATTATTATGTTGTTTAAAATATGAAAATGATAATTATAAAGAATGTAAAAAGTGTTTACCTAAGATTGGATCAAAAATTGAAACAGACGAAGGTGAAGGAATAGTTGTAGATGTTAATATTTTAGAAAAAAAATATATTGTTGATATTCCTAATAAAGGAAGAATCACATTAAGTGTGCATGACAAAAATTAAAAATTATTTATTAGGTTATGAAGATATGTATATAATGCAAGATAATGAAATGTTTAATTTTTCATTAGACTCTGTATTATTACCTAATTTTGTAACATTAAATAAAAAAATAGATAAAGTAATGGATATTGGATGCGGTAATGCACCAATTCCTTTAATTTTATCAACATTAACATCTGCTAAAATTTATGGCGTTGAAATACAAGAAAAAGCTTATGAATTAGCAAAAGAATCTGTAGAAATTAATAATCTTACAAATAATATAGAGATAATCAATGCTGATATTAATGAATTTTATAAAAATATTGAATCTGACTCTTTTGATGTTATTACTTGTAATCCACCATATTTTAAAGTGAATGAAAATTCTAATTTTAATATAAGTGAATATAAAACAATTGCAAGACATGAAATCATGTTGGATTTAGAAAGATTATTTAAAATAGCAAAAAAATTATTAAAAAATAATGGTAATATTGCTATTGTTCATAGACCAGAAAGATTAAGTGATATAATTTTAGAAATGAAAAAAAATAATATAGAGCCAAAAAGAATTCAATTTGTTCATCCTAAAAAAAATGCTGATGCAAATATATTACTTATTGAAGGTACTAAGAACGGTAAACCAGGAATAAAAATTCTACCTCCTTTGTTTTCTCATAACGAGGATGGAGAATATACAGATGAAATAAAAAAATATTTTGAAAAAAGGTGATAATATGTCTCAAAAAAGTTATGATAATACTCCAAGCTTATTTTTAATTCCAACTCCAATAGGAAATATGGAAGATATGACATATAGAGCAGTTAAAACATTAAGTGAAGTTGAACTTGTATTGTCTGAAGATACTAGAGTAACTGGTCTTTTGATGAAACATTTTGATATAAAAAAAAGATTAGTCGCTAATCATGAACATAATGAAGAAAGAAATAAAGAACTTGTTAAGAAATATCTTGAAGAAGGAAAAAATATTGGGTTAGTTAGTGATAGAGGGACACCTGTAATTAGTGATCCAGGATTTGAGATTGCAAAATATGTTATTGAACTTGGATATAATGTAGTACCATTACCTGGTGCTACAGCATTAATACCAGCATTAATTACATCAGGTTTAGATCCAATGCCTTTTACATTTTATGGTTTTTTAAATAGTAAGGAATCAAAAAGAAAAAAAGAAATAGAAGATTTAAAAGAAATAAGACATACAATGATTTTTTACGAAGCGCCTCATAGAATAGAACAAACATTACAAAATATGCTTGAAATTTTTGGTAATAGAAAAATGTGTTTAGCTAGAGAAATAAGCAAACGATATGAAGAAGTTTATCGTGGAACTATTGAGGAAGTAATAAATCAAATTTCTGATATTAAAGGTGAAATTGTTTTCCTTGTTGAAGGTAATAAAGAAGAAAAAAATTATGATGACATTTCAGTTATAGAGCAAGTAAATATGTTAATAGAAGATGGAATGTCACAAATGGATGCAATAAAAAAAGTTGCAAAATTAAGAAAAGTGCCAAAAAGTGAAATTTATAATCAATATCATAAGTAGGTGAAAATATGAAGTTAATAGTGGGATTAGGTAATCCAGGGAAAGAATATGTTAAAACAAGACATAATATTGGGTTTATGGCTATAGATAAATATATTGAAAATAAAAATTTAAATTCAAAAGAAAAATTTGGTGGTATATATTACGAAACTAATATTAATGGTGAAAAAGCAATATTATTAAAACCACAAAAATATATAAATTTATCTGGAGAAGTTATAATCCAATTTGTGAAATTCTTTAAAATAAATATAGATGATGTATTAATAATTCATGATGATTTAGATATGCCTGTTGGTAAAACAAAATTAAGAATGTCTGGCGGTTCTGGAGGTCATAACGGATTAAAAAACATTGAATTATATTTTAAAACTAAAAATTATAAAAGAGTTAAAGTAGGAATATCAAACAACAAAAATATTGATACAAAAAATTATGTGCTTGGTAAATTTAATAATGATGATAACAAGATAATTGAAGAATCATTAAATAAGATTGTTAATATTATTGATGATTTACCAAAATTAACATTTGAAAACCTTATGAATAAATATAACTAGGTATGATACGAAAGTATCATTTTTTTCGTGAAAGGAGATTAATATGTTTAATAATTTATTTAACAATTTTGATGGTGATGTTATTATTGGTCTTAATAATGAAATGAAAGCAATTTATATATCTTCATTATTTAAGCAAAAAAGAAAAAATATAATTGTTGTTACCAATACATTATTTGAAGCTAATAAATTAGCACAAGCTTTAGAAAATTATTGTGATGAAACTGTATTGTTTCCGATGGATGATTTTTTAACAAGTGAAGCTATTGCAATATCACCAGAATTAAAATCAACTAGAATTGAAACATTAATAGGATTATGTGAAAATAAAAAAAATATAATTATTACAAACTTAATGGGGTATTTAAGATTTTTGCCTACCAAAGAAATTGTTCAAAAAAATATTGTTGAACTTGAAATAGGTAATGAGATTAAACTTGAAGAATTAAAAAATAAACTTTTTGATTTAGGTTATGTTAAAGAAACATTTGTTAACAAAACAGGTGAAATTTCAATTCGTGGATATGTTATTGATATTTATCCTATCGGCGAAGAAAATCCAGTTAGAATTGAATTTTGGGGAGACGAAATTGAATCAATTAGATATTTTGATGTAGATACACAAAGAACTAAAGAAAAAATAAGAAAAATCAAAATTAAACCAAATACTGAATTTTTAACATGCAAAAATATTGATACATTTGGGATGAAACAAAGTGAATTAAAAAAAATTGATCAAGTTGTTAATATATCAACTTTTGAGGATAGTATTTGCTTTTTTGATAATTACGATCAATTAGTATCAAGTTATAACATGCTTGTTGAAGAAATGATGACATATAGTATAAGTAATAATAATGATCCTAAATATGAATATATGTTTGATTTTAATAAAATCAAAAATAAAGAAGAAAAATATTTTAATGATTTTGATAATTTATTAATTAACAAACAAGAACAAAGATATAATTGTCAAACAATAAATTCATTTTCAAATGATATTAAAGAAACAAATGAAAGATTAAATAAATTAATAAAAAACTATAAAGTTGTTATTTGTTTAAATGATAGATTTAAATGTAATCACATTATCGAAAAATTAGAAAATAAAAATATTGTTTTAACAAATGAAAATGAATTGTTTGATGATAAAATAAATCTAATTATAAAAAAAATTAATCAAGGATTTATTTATGAAAATTATTATGTTATAAGTGAAAATGAAATTTTCAATAAAAAAGTTGAATATAAATATAAAAATAAATTCAGACTTGGTACTAAAATAAGAGATATTAATAAATTAAATATTGGTGATTATGTTGTTCATTCCGCTCATGGTATAGGAAGATATTGTGGTATTAAATCATTAATAAAAAACGGTTTGAAAAAAGATTATTTACATATTGAATATAAAGATAATGATAAATTATATATTCCTGTTGAAAAAATTGAATTCATAAGTAAATATTCTTCTAGAGAAGGTGTAGAACCTAAATTAAATAAATTAGGTAGTATTGAATGGACTAAAACAAAATTAAAAGCAAAAAAGAGAATAGAAGATATTGCTGGAGAATTATTAAAATTATATGCATTAAGAGAAGCTTCGAAGGGTTTTGCATTCAGTGAAGATTCAAAAGAACAATATGAATTTGAAAAAGAATTCCCATATAATGAAACAAAAGATCAATTAAAAGTTATTGAAGAAATAAAAAAAGATATGGAAAAAGGATGCCCTATGGATAGACTTCTATGTGGTGATGTTGGATATGGAAAAACAGAAGTTGCATTTAGAGCAATATTTAAAGCAATTATGGATAATAAACAAGTAGCAATTTTATGTCCAACAACAATTCTTTCAAGTCAACATTTTAATAATGCATTAGAAAGATTTAAATCATACGCAGTTGAAATTCAATTATTAAATCGCTTTGTTCCAAATAATAAAGTAAAGTCGATTTTAGAAAGATTAGAAAATGGTCGAGTTGATATTTTAATCGGTACACATAGAATTTTAAGTGACGACATAAAATTTAAGGATTTAGGATTATTAGTTATAGATGAAGAACAAAGATTTGGGGTAAAACATAAAGAAAAAATTAAACAACTAAAAAATTCAGTAGATGTTCTAACTTTATCTGCAACTCCAATTCCAAGAACATTACAAATGTCTATGGTTGGAATAAGAAATTTATCATTAATAGAAACACCACCCGTAGATAGATATCCAATACAAACATATGTTTTAGCAGAGAATAATCAAATAATTAAAGATGCTATTTATAAAGAATTATCAAGAAATGGACAATGCTTTATTCTTTTTAACAATATAAAAGATTTAGAAAGTAAAAAAATGGAAATAATGAGGTTAGTTCCAGAAGCCAATATAGTAACTGCACACGGAAAATTAAGTAAAAACGAACTGGAAAGTATCATGACAGAATTTATAGAAAGAAAATATGATGTATTATTATGTACTACTATAATTGAAACAGGAATTGATATACCAAATGCAAATACATTAATTGTTTATGATGCAGATCACTTCGGTCTTTCTCAACTTTATCAATTAAGAGGTAGAGTAGGAAGATCAAATAAAATAGCATATTGTTACTTAATGTATGAAAAAACAAAAATATTATCAGAAGTAGCTGTGAAAAGATTACAAGCAATAAAAGAGTTTACAGAACTCGGAAGTGGTTTTTCAATAGCAATGCGAGATTTATCAATTCGTGGGGCTGGCGATATTTTAGGAAGTGAACAAGCTGGTTTTGTTGATACTATAGGTGTTGAAATGTTTATGAAAATGTTAGAAGATGAAATAGCTAAGTTAAAGGGGATTAAAGTTAAAGAAAGAGAAGATTATAATCCTTTAATCGAAGTTGAAACATCTATTTCAAATGAATTTGTTGAAGATGAAGAAATTAAAATTGAAATCCATAAAATGATTAATAAAATTAACGATTACGAAAGTTTAGAAAAAACTAAAGAAGAATTAGAAGATAGATTTGGTAAACTT
>CAJGDV010000005.1 GCA_904502155.1 uncultured Bacilli bacterium | reverse complement strand
TAAATAGAATAAATATTTATGATTATGTTTTTCAATCATTCTATTTACTGACTCTATTTGTTTACGATATCTTGAAAGCATAACTTTACAAGTTTCTAAAACAGATCTATCATTTTGATTTTCTATCATCTTTCTTTGTGTTTGAATAATGTAGTCTTCTAATTGCATTTTTGTTTTAATATATGCATCTATCAAATCCATATATTCTTCTAAATCACCATATCCACTAACTACGGATAACTCCTGTATTTCTTTTTCATTCCCGATCATAACATTAACCTCCCTAAAATTAATCTTATTATAAGGACATTAATTTATTTTGTCAAATTAAAAGACTATTAAGATATTAAATCTAATAGTCTATTAAAATCAAATCCTGAAAGCATTATAATCATTGCGCCCATACTTAAAAATGGACCAAAAGGAATAATATTTGTTTTCTTTACATAAAGAATGATTAATGATACTGGTAAGCCTATTAATGAACCTAAGAAAATAGTTAATAAAGCCATCTCCCACCCTAGTGAGAAACCAAACAAGAATAGAAGCTTAATATCGCCCCCACCCATCGATTCTTTTTTAAAGAGATAATCACCCATTAATTTAATAAGTAGCATTATAATAAATGCTATAGCACCATTAAATAGTGATGATAAGAATACTGTAAATCCTTTTGATATTATTAATAGTATTGTCATTACGGCAAATGCTATAATTAGTATTTCATCAGGTATAATGTAATAATTGATATCACTTACTATTATAATTAGTAATGCTGATATAAATGTTATTGCAATAAAGAAATCAATATTGAATCCATATATTTTATATGTTAGGACAAACAATATACCACAGCATAATTCAAATATAGGATGAATTATTGGTATATGACATTTACAATTTTTACATTTACCCCCTTGAAATAAGTAAGATAAGATTGGTATTAATTCAAGTGGTTTTAACATATGCTTACATTTAGGGCAATGACTACCAGGTTTCATGATTGATTCACCATTTGGTAGTCTATCACCTACAACGTTGTAAAAGGAACCGAAAATGGTTCCATATACGAACATAACTATTGTATAAAATAATTCCATTATATACCCCCTAGCTAAGACTAGAATACATTCCGAACATAGGGATAATAATTGACATAACGATAAGTCCTACTGCCCCTGTAAGGAAAATAATTAATATTGGTTCAACGAAAGCCTTAATACGACCAACTTGATTTTTATGCATTTCTTGATAATAATCAGAAACTTTTTGCATCATTTCTGGTAATTGACCAGTTCTTTCACCAGTAACAATCATTTCATATGCTGGTATTGGAACAGCCCAGTGATCTTGGAATGCTAATGAAATTTTATCCCCTTTAGCAAGGTTTGTGATTGTATCAAGAATAATCATCTTCCAAATTTCATTATTTGTAATTTTATTTAAGATTTCCATACTATCAGTTATAAATACATTATGCCTTAATAAGGATGCAAATGTTTTCGTAAAGTTTGTAACTTCGTTAAATATAATTACATCTCCAATAATTGGTAATTTCATTAAGAACCATTGTACCATTGTTTTAAATAATCTAACATTTTTAAATAACCATAAGAATATTGCTAATGATGAAACAATAACAAGTATTATCATAACCCATTGAGTTTGTAAAAAATTACTTAAATCAAGTACGAAAACAGTAATCCATGGTAATTCAGCATTATCCATATCTTCGTAAATTGTAACGAATTGTGGAACGATATAAACCATGATAAATATTAACGCTGCACAAGCAAGAACCATGATTAACATTGGATAAGTAAGTGCAGTAACCATTTGTTTCTTTGTTTTTTCCATTTCGGAAAAATATAGTTGCATATCATCAAGCGTTTCAGGAAGATCCCCTGTCATTTCTGACGCTTTAACCATGTTTACTAAAATTCTTGGGAATGCTTCACCTTGTTTTGCCATCGCATCACTAAAGTTATCCCCCATTGTCAATTCATAAATTAATGATCTAAATATTTTTTCATATTCTTTTTCTTTAAATTGTCTACTTAAAATACGTAATGCTTCAACAAGTGGAATACCTGCTTTAATATAAGTAGATAATTGTGCTAAGAAGAATATTAAATCCTTAGTTTTAAATTTACCTTTTTTATTTTTAGTATTGCTATGTAACAATTGAATTAAACTATTTGTTTTAATACTATATACTTCAAATCCTTCTGATAAAAGGAATGAGTGAACCTCAACTTTAGAAAAAGCCTCAAAATATGCTTTGACAATTTTTCCTTCAGAACTTTTTCCAACATATTCATATACTACTTTTTTATCACTTTTTTTAGCATCATCACCATTAAAATCAATTAACAGTGTTTCTTTTTGCATTAATGCTTCATTACGTTTATTTTTTAATATAGCATTATTGGCAATTTTTTTCTTTTCAGTTTCATATATTTTCTTTGGAACCGAAATAAGTTTTTCTAATCCATCATTAATATGATCTCCAAGTTTTTTCTTTTCAATTTGTACATTTTCATTAATATATGTATTTTTTTCACGTAATTTTCTTTTTTCATTTTTAAGTTCCTCTTTACGTTTTTTAGCTTCTTCTTTTTTCTTTTTAGCTTCTTCTTTTGCTAATTGAGCTTTTGTCTTAGGAACTTCTTCTTTTTTAGATGCAGCTAACATTGCTGTTTGACGTTTTTCTATAATTGCTTTTTCTTTTTCAGCTTTTAATAATGCTTGTTGCTCTTGAATTTCATCTTGTTTTTCTTGTTTTATTTTTTCTTCTTCTTCTTTTTTACGTTTTGCTTCTATTTTTGCAAGTTTGGCTTTTTCTTCTTTTAATTTTATTTCTTTTTTTCTTTGAATTTCAGCCATTTGCTTTTCATATTTTGCTTTTTCTTTTTCTTCTTTTTCAAGCGCTTTTTTATCTTGTATTTCTAATTTATCATCTTTTATTTTTTCTGGCTTGCTTTTTTCATGAGGCGTTTTTTCTTTTTTAACAATTGCCTTTTTCTCTTTTTTAGGTTGTTTTTGTGATGCATCAGGTTTATTTGTTAATAATAAAATTGGTAATGATACACCTATACCTATATATTTAAACAAAATAAATAGAAGATAAAATAAAAAGAAAATACCTACTAATGTGTAATGAAATATTAAATATGGTAAGCTTAATACGAACATTACTCCATCAAGTAATTTTTTTTGCATAGCGACACCTTCCAACTCTTTATTATATTCTACTATTAAAATTATAACATACAAATTATTTATTTTAAATACTTTTCCAAAAAAAAGATAAGCTTAATCAAAAAGCTTATCAAAATTTTCTATTATTTTATTTTGTGTTGTTTGATCGTAATAGTTTACAACCATAATTAAATTTCCTTCATTTTTTATAACAGCATTATCATCAACCCTATAACTAATTTGATTAATAGTATCCTTAGGATTGTCACTTCTTAATAAAATAATTGAATTACCATCTTCACGATTGTAAGGAACAGAAATTAAAATGTCTGTATATTCAACATTATCAAGTGTTTCAATTTCTAATTCACTATGTCTAACAACTGATGTTTTTCTTAATCCCTCAGTATCTATTCCTTCATAAAGGTTATCCATTATTGTATCAAGAGGAGCATCAAAATTTTTGTCATTACAACCTGTTAATATAAAACAAGTCATTAATAATATAAGTAATTTTTTCATTTTTTACCTCCTATTTAGATATTGTTACATTTGCTTGATTTGTAACACCATTTTCAAATAATGCTATATTGTTTAATTTGTTGTTTTTAATTTCAAATGATAAAGGATTATTTGTTTTACCTGTAATACCTGTAAATATATATTTTGTTCCACCTGTAGATTTAATATTATTAGAATCTAGTATTACTTTATCTCTATGATATTCACCATTACCTCTATCATCATAAAAATGCATTAATGAGCTATCACTATTTATAGTTATAGTATTCTTTTTAAGAATTATTGGATATGTAGTTGCATAATGAGGGAATCTTAATAAATTATCAGTATTTGTTATATTATTATTTTCAAATTCTATATATTCTCCTCTATTCCAATATCCAGAATTAATTTTTAAATTGTTAACTGTTGAATTTTTTAAATAGAAATGAGGCTCATAACCACCTACATTTGATGTCCAGTTATTAATTTTAGAATTATATATTTCAAAAGTACCATGAATATTTCCAGTTATATTATTTAATGTACAATTTTTATAATATCCACCATAGTTTTCACCAGATGAACCATTAAATATACAATTTTCATAATACCCTTCTCCTAAAGCATTATTCCATGTATCTGTATATGAATTATCTGTTTCAAATTTACAATTTATATATTTACCTGCAAAATGAGTGAATTTTTTAGTTGTTGCATCTTTTAATGTAGCACCTACAACTCTACCTGTAAATGTTGAGTTTTTAATTAACTGTGGCCAGTTATAGTTTTTTAAATATGATTCACCATCAGAATTAATACTTGCTGATACTAATGTATTATTTTGTACTCGGTAATATCCAGCACGTTGTCTACAATTTGCAAAAATTGTTAAAGACGCTACATTTTGTTTATTATTATTTTCATAAACAAAACTATTTGTACGTCCATAGATATGAAGTTTACCTTGAATAAAATTTTCAACAATAAAATTATGTCCAGCACAAGTTAAAAAGTCATTTCGATGATTGTGATGAAAATTCATATTTCTAAATGTAACATCTTGCATTCCATCCCATCCATCTTCAGCATCCATAGCACTAAAAGCCCCAGATTGACCATTTCTTGTAAATTCCATATCAGTAAATAACATATTATTCATTTGAGATGGTGCCATTCCAACACATCTTGCATTATCAATTAAAACATTACTAATAACAGAGTTAGTTGGAACTCTAAAATAAGTAACAGTTAGTTCATTAAAGATTGATAAATCAGCACCCTTAGCTTCATAAACAGTAACTCTAATATATTTTGTACCACTAGGATATTTAATACGTCTATATTGATATCCATCAATTGTTTTTATAAAGTTCTTGTTTTCATCATAAAAATGAACTGCTATATTCCATGTATTACCTATTCTACCTTGGTAACCTAAATATTTTGATATTGATATATATTCAGAGGCAGTAACAGCTTTAGTAATATCTTTTAGTTCTGATGTAGCTCTTGTATTTGATGCAATTTCATTACCAGTTTTTCTATCGATATCTTTAAAAGACCATCCACCTATACCCATTGGATAAAAAAATGTATATCCATCTTTTTTAGCCATACCAGTCATAACTCCATAACCAGTAATATCTCTTACATTTACATTTTCTATTGATGAATATTCAGATATACCTGCAAGTCCAATCCCTGAAACCCATTCAGAATTATTAGGCGAATTAGCATAATCATGTTCATAATAGTCCCCTTCAATATTACCATTTATAAGATGAGAATCATATGTATTATTAAGTGATAACATATAAGCACTATTACCTGTAAATTGATTTAATTTTAAAGTAGCACCATTCATATCTAATGTTAAATTAGATGGCATATAAATAGTATCTTCATGATCTATTCTATATATACCATTTAAAAGTGTTACATAATTATATCCTTGAGCTTGAATATCATTTAAGAATTTTTGTAAACCCATTCTTGTATTTTTTGATTCAGCAAGCACTTTATCAGCATCATAATCAGCAGCATATTTTACTCTAACGTAATGATATAATTTATGTCCAAATTTATTATTGTCATTAATGTTTCTTGGAATTAATACAACATATTTACCACTTGGAACAACTTCGTTATTATATGCTTCTGTCATTGTAGCAACAATATTATCACTTATTTCTGGAACATCTATATATTTTCTTATAGCATAATTATCATTATTTTTAATATTATATTTTGTTAAATCAGCTTGAGTCATAGTATAAGCTTTTTTAATTGTTCCATTATGAACTCTAAAATAATTAAATAATTCATGTGAATTACGTCCAAATTGGTCAGTTGCAATAAGAGAAAAATCAACTTTTCCTTCACTTGCAAAAGAACCTATATTTATTTCATGAACACCTGCTTTAACTGTTTTTGTAATTGGTGCCTTACCATTAGCTTTAATAGTTATATTAAATGTTTTAGATGTATCTTCAGAACGATATTCTTTTTGATAATAATCGGTTACATAAAATTTAATAATTACATTTTCACCAGTTTTTACTGTTGGTTTAATGTAATATGTAGATATATATGGTGCATAATCTTGATTACCATATACAAATGTAACTTCTTTTGTTTCATTATTTTTAGAAATAGAAACGCTAGCTTCTGTTTTTTCACTTATATAACCAGCGATAGCAGGAGCTTTATAATTATATGTAGATCCAACTTTAGCTTGAGCATCAGTTGTTGAATCAGCAATTTTTACTCCTTGTTCATCAACATAATTAATTACAACCTTACCATATGTAACTGGTGCTGGTGTTGGTGCTGGTTTATTATTTGTATTATTATTATTTTCTTGTTTATTTTCCTCTTTTTTATCTTCTTCTTTTGTTGTTTCTTTATCTTTATCTTCTTCAACTTTTTTATTATCTTCTTCAGCTTTGTTATTGTCTTCTTCAGCTTTGTTATTGTCTTCTTCAGCTTTGTTATTGTCTTCTTCAACTTTTTTATTATCTTCAACAATTATATTGTCTTCAATAACATTACCACTTTCATCAATTTCATCTTTTTCGATTACCACATTATTATTATGTGATAATTGATCTTCAGTTGTTTCTTTTTCATTGTCTTTCAATGTATTCCACGAAAAAAAAGCAACTAAAATCACAACTAATAATATTAGTATTTTTTTCATACCCTTACTCCTTTACTATAAATAGTATATCATAGAAAGCAAAAAAAAAGATACAAAAGTATCATTTAATTTTAAAGGTTTTCCAAGGCTTAATTTTGGTATTATCTTTATCATAGATTTTATATAAACTTATAGGATTATTGTTGTTATCAACAAATAATATAATATCATTATTAAAAGTATTATTTAATATTTTACCATCTAATAAATCTTTTTCTAAGTTTGCATCAGCAATTACTTTAGGATAATTTAAAACATCTGTAATTTTTATTAAATTGGTATCTTCATTTATATCATTTATTTTTATAGCATCTTTAATATCAAATAATCCTTGTTTAGTTCTTCTTAAATTAGTCATAGTAGCATTAGTATTAAGCATTTCTGCTATATCATTACCTAAAGATCTAATATATGTTCCTTTAGAAACTTTAGTTCTAATTTTAAAGGAATCACCATTAAATTCAAGTAACTCAATTTCTTTAATATCAACTTCATGTTTAGGAAGTTCTACTGGGGTATTATTTCTAGCATATTCATAAAGTTTTTTACCATTAACTTTAATAGCTGAATAAATTGGAACTGTTTGCATATATTTGCCTTTAATTTTATTAAGAACTAAAATTAAATCTTCTTTATTAATATTAATTTTTTCTTCTTTTAGTATATTACCTTCTATATCTAAAGTATCAGTAAGAAGACCTAATTTAAAGTCTGCTATATATTCTTTATCTAATGATGTTAATAATTCACATACTTTTGTAGCTTTATTAACACATACTACTAATACACCTGTAGCAAGTGGATCTAAAGTACCTGTATGTCCTACTTTTTTAGTTTTAAATTTTTTTCCAACTATATTAACAACATCACGACTTGTATAATCCTTTTCTTTATCTATAATTAAAATACCATCCATAATATCCCTTTTTCTATTTTTTTAATTCTTTTGTTTTCTTTTTTTCAATATTATTATAACCCATTTTAATACCTGTAAATACACTATGGTTAATGTATCCGAAAGCATTATTTTCAACTGTCTTTTTAATTTCATTTAAAATATTATCAATTACTTCATTACTAACATCTACAGGATTTTCTCTTAAAACAAATTCCTCAACAATATTAATACCCATTAAAATGTATTGATAATCTGGCATTCCGCACATAATTACTTTATCTTTTAATATTAATAAATCTTTTATTATTATTTTTGTTCCCTCATTATATTGTTTCATATTATTTTAATTGATAAGTTGTACCTTCTCTTGTATCTTTTATCAATATTCCTCTACTTTCTAACTCATCTCTAATTAAGTCAGCTTTAGTAAAATCTTTATCTTTTTTAGCTTGCGCTCTTTCTTCTAATTTAGTTTCGATATATTTTTTTAATTCTTCATCAATTTCATCTTCTTCAAGTAAACGAAGTGATAATACTGAATCAAATTCTTTTATTAATTCTAATTTAGTTTTATTATTAAGATCACTTTTTACAACATCATAAAGTGCTGTTAAAGCGTCTGATGTATTCATATCATTTTCTAAGGCTTCCTTAAATTTGTCTTTATATATTTTAGCATCAATAAGTTCACCCTCAATATTCTCTTTTATTAATTTTATTCTATTTTTTAATTTTTCATAAGCTTGTTTTGTATTATCAAGCGATTCATATGAAAATAACAATTGTTTTCTATAATGTGATTGAAGACACATAAAACGATAAACAATAGGATCATATCCTTTTTCTTCTAATAAAGATACAGTTAAAAATTCACCTTTTGATTTACTCATTTTACCTGTTTTATCATTTAAATGTTCACCGTGTACCCAATATTTACACCATTTATGCCCAATAGTACTTTCTGTTTGAGCAATTTCATTTGTATGATGTGGGAAAATATTATCAACACCACCACAATGAATATCTAAATACTCTCCTAAATATTTAAGAGAAATACCAGAACATTCAATATGCCATCCTGGATAACCTACACCCCAAGGAGAGTCCCATTTTAATTCTTGATCATCAAATTTTGATTTTGTAAACCATAATACAAAGTCAGCTTGATTCTTTTTAAATGGATCTTCTTCAACACCTTCTCTAGCTCCTACTACCATTTCATCTTCTTTATGATTAGTAAGTACATAATAATCTTCTAATTTTGAAACATCAAAATAAACATTACCATTAGCTATATAGGCATACCCTTTATCAAGAAGTGTATTAATCATTTTAAAATATTCACTAATATTTTCTGTTGCTGGTGAAATAATATCAGGTTTTCTGATATTTAATTTTTCAAGATCACTATAAAATGCTTCTGTATACATTTTAGCGATTTCTAATACAGTCTTATTTTCTCTTTTAGCTCCTTTAAGCATTTTATCTTCACCTGAATCAGAATCACTTGAAAGATGTCCAACATCAGTTATATTCATACAACGTTTAACATTATATCCTACATATTTTAATGTTTTTTCTAAAATGTCTTCCATGATGTATGTTCTTAAATTACCGATATGGGCATAGTGATATACTGTAGGTCCACATGTGTACATTGTAATCTCGTTTTCATTATGTGGAATAAATTGTTCTACTTGTCTTGTTAAAGTGTTATATAACTTCATATTGTAACCTCCTTTAGCCATAAAGGCTTTTTATATTCTATCATATAATATTAATTTAATCCATAAATATTATATCATAAATATTAATATAAATATTTAAATTTATTACTAGACACTTTTTCTAGTGTTTTGCCAATCCATTCTTTTTCTGGATTAGTAGAAATTAAATTATAAAGCTCATCTCTTGCTTCTTCTTTAATATCTAAATTTGAAAAATAACATCTAAGATAATCAACATTACCACGATAATAATCAAGACATTCATTATTAAATGGGTATTTCATAAGAGACTGAATAGCATAGATACCAAATGAGAATTTATCACTATTTTCATTACGACCTTTACAATTACATAAACCTTGATAATAAGGAAGATAAAAACTAGGATTAGTTTCACTTTGATAATTTTCAAATTGGAAATTATCAATATCTATTCCAATTACGTCATCATTATTTTTTACAAGAAAATTCCATATTGCAACATCATTTAAGATATAACCCATACTATGTGCTTTTTTTATTAATTCTTCTATTTTTAGAAGAAATTCAATTTTTTTATCTAATTTGTAATGTTCACCATATTTATAACACATATCGGCAACATCACCTTTACTTTCAATGTACTCCATAGCATATCCTGCAAAGTTATTATTTTCATCATAAACTAAATCAATTGGTTTTATAAATCCTTCAATTTCATTATTCATTAATGCTCGAACTTTATTTTCTTTTTCTTTCATAAATTCTTCGCCTTTAACTTTTTTAAATAGTTTTACAGCATAATCTTCAAATTTATAAACTGCTCCTTCACTACCTAATTGTCCATAATCATCATTTTTTCTTGCATATCTTCTTACTTCTTCTTCACTAAAATTCATCATAATATCCCTTCTTTCTAAAAAAAATAGTGTAAAATGCTTACACTATTTTAATATTATTTATTAAATATAACGTTACATTTATACAAAACGAAAATCAACTACATTGTAATTGTTAAAATAATACATAAGTTGATATTCATAATATTTTGCATAAATCTTCCTCCCTTAAAAGTGACATTATTCTATTATATTTTTTATATTTTGTCAAATTAGACACAAAACAAAAAAAGGACCAATATGATCCTTTTTATTTTTCACCTAATTTAAATCCAATAAAAATTCCTATAGCCATTGTTACAAGTCCTACTAAAACTGGAACAAATGATAATACAAAACTACCAAGTTCATTATTAACAGATATTGGTATAGCAATAATACTTGCTAAAATAAATCCAATAACCCCAAAGTATGTTTTTGTTTCAAATTTTTTGAGTAAATATTCTATTAATTTTGCAACTAAAACAATTCCAACTAAAACGCCAATACCAAATACTGCTAAAATTATAAAATCTCTCATAAAATTATTAAATTTTAAAAATGATTTAATAGTTTTTAAAATTGGAAAATAAAATCCTAAAAGCATTAAAACTAAACTTCCACTAACACCTGGAATAACCATTGTAGCTGAAGCTATAATCCCTATGAAAAATAGAATTAATAAACTTCCAAAAGTAAGATTAAGTTTAACATCTCCAGTATCACCAAAAATTGATGGTGCTAAGGCTAAAAATAGAACTAACGAAAATGTTAATGCCATAATTATATAACTTGATACTTGTTTAACTTCTTTTTTGCCTTTTACTTTAGCAGTTAATAGTGGTACACCACCAATTACAAGTCCCATGAAAAATGTCGACGTTGGAACAGGAAATTTTTCGAAACACTCTGTAATTAAACTACTCATTGTAATAATAGCAAGTACCATTCCTATTGCAATAGGAATTAAAAATTTAATATTTTCTTTTAAATTACTGAAAAAATGAGATATAGCAGTAATAAATTTTTCATAAATTCCTAATGTTAATGCTAATGTTCCTCCACTAACTCCTGGAATAACATTTGCAATACCCATTATAAAACCTTTTACTACTAAAACGATGTTACTTTTCATTGTTTTCTCCTTTATTATCTAATTAGAATATAAGCTATATAAGCTATATATGAACCTAGTAGAATAATACCTTTTTTATTACCAATACGATAATTTTTAAGTGTAAGTATATAAACTAAAACACTAGCTGCAAGTGAAATAATAATATCCATATATGATTCAAAACCATATGTAATTGGACTTATAGTGCTAGTAATACCTAAAATAAAGAATATATTGAAGATATTAGAACCAACTACATTTCCAATTGCGATATCAGATTCACCTTTTTTAGAAGCAACAACACTAGTTACAAGTTCTGGTAAACTTGTCCCAATTGCAACAACTGTAAGGGCAATAACGTTATCACTAACATTAAGCATTTTAGCAATAACAGTTGCATTATTTACTACTAATTGTCCTCCTACAATTATACCAATAATTCCTATAATAATAAAGAAAATATTTTTTATTTCAAATTTTTCTTTTTCTTCTTTAGAACGAACAGATCTAATTGCATCTCCAATTAAAGCATATAAATAAATACCTAAGAAGCATAATAAGATTAAACCATCTGTTCTATCAATTATACCTGTTGCATCTTTTGTTTTGAAAAAACCAAAACTTAAAATGAATAATACAAGACTCGCAAAGATAGCATAAATAAAGTCTCTTGAAATAATTTTCTTTTTAGCAGTTAAGCTACCAAACATACCACTTAAACCTAAAACTAAAAGTAAGTTACAAATATTAGAACCAACAACATTTCCAAGTGAAATATCATTCATTCCATTAAGTGATGCTGTAATACTTACAGCAGCTTCTGGAGCACTAGTTCCAAAGGCTACAATTGTAAGCCCTATAATTAATGATGGAATACCTAAAGACGATGCTAATTTACTACTTCCATCAACGAATAAATCAGCACATTTTATTAGCAAAATAAAGCCAATAATAAGTAAAATAATATTCATAAATTCTCTCCTCCTACATAAAAAAACGAAACTATGGCTAATAGTTGCCAAGTCTCGTTTAATACTTTTTCGTATCAATATATAACGGATATAAACTATCGTAATGACGTCATATATTCACTATTATAAAATAGCGTAACTACTCCCTTGCATAAATGATAATACCATAAAATTCAAATTTTTTCAATATTATTTTTTAATGATGATGGTGATGATGATGGTGGTGATGACAATGTTTACCTAGTTTTATATTACATTCTTGTTCACTACATTCTTCATCTTCTTTTTCAAGTTCAATTGTTGAATGGTCAATACCATGTTCTTTTAATTCTTCTTTAATTTCTTTTTTTACATCTTTTTTACTAACTACATGCATTGTAGCTAAAACATTTTCTTCATCAACAGCCCATATATGGAAATGATGAATATTTTTAACTCCTTTAATTTTAAGAATATGATTTCTAATTTCTTCAATATCAATGTTTTCTGGTTTCTTTTCTAAAAATAAATCTAAAGCTTCTTTAAGATGGAAGAAAGCATTTTTAAAAATAAAAATAGAAATTAATATTGATAGAATTGGATCTATAATTTTAATATTAGTAAATTTCATTAAAATAGAACCTATTAAAACTAAAATCCAACCTAGAACATCTTCAAGCATATGTAGATTAATAGCTTTTTGATTTAATGATGATCCTTCTTTTGTAACTAATACGGCTATAAAATTAATTAAAACTCCAAATACGGCCATAAATAACATTCCATTATAATTTACTTCTACCGGATTAATAATACGTCCTACAGCACTAAAAATCATAAAGGAAGAACCTAAAAGTAATATTAAAGTTGAAATTAAACTACCTATTATAGAATACCTAGCATAACCATAAGTATAATTATCATCTGGTTTTTTCTTGCTTATTTTTTCTAAAATAAAAGCAAGACCAATACTTAAAGCGTCTCCCATATCATGAATAGAATCTGACAAAATAGATACACTATTTGTGTATAAACCACCTAAAAATTCAAAAACAGAAAAAAATAAATTTAATAAAAAAGCAATTAAAATTTTATTATCTGAAGACATACAACTCACCTCTATATTAATATTATAGAATAAAAATAATAAAAAGACAATTAATTTTAATTGTCTTTTAATTCAAAATCATTTAATGAATATCCTAGTTTTTTAAGTTCTTTATAAATTTTATTTGGTGAAATTCCAAATAAAGTATTATAATCACCATCTACTTTTTCAAGAAATAAACAAGCCTTTCCTAAAAGCGCATAACCACAAACATTATGAATGGTACTTTCATTATTAACATACCATAATATTTCATCATCTGTCATTTTATTAAATGTAACAACAGTTTTATCATTAAATGTTACTTCTTTATTTTGATATAAATCAATTATAGTAACACCTGTTATAGCTATTGTTTCATTTCCTTGAATTTCTTTCATCATATTAATTGCATGTTCTTTAGTTTTTGGTTTTTCAATTATTTTATTACCTAAATTAATTATAGTATCACATCCTATAATTATAGCCTTTTCATCAATTTGTTTTTTAACAGAATTAGCCTTTATTTTAGATAACTCCATAACATATTTACTAGGATCTTTTTCTTCACTTTTTTCTTCTTCATTACTTGTTAATATATCATATTTAATACCAAGCATATCAAAAATGTCTCGTCTTTGTTTTGAACTTGATGCCAAAATTAATTTCATAAAACATCTCCTATTCTACAACTATAGTATTTAATAATTGATTTATATATTCATCTGTAAAATAATCACGTCCAATAAATGAGTATATGTATCTTTTATCATTTTCAACAATTACTACCTCAAGTATATCGTTTAGAACAAAAGCATATCCACCATGATCTCCTATTATTTTGTACATTTCAGTAGCTTCTGGTATAGTCATTTTAATTATATAACTTAATAAAAATCTTTCTTTCATTCCTTTTATACTTGTAAAAATACTATATGAATCAATATTAGCATTTTGAACATGTCTTATCAAGTCCATATCATTTTTTATATTGTTTTTATTTAAATATTTAGTTATATTTTTATTGTTAATTCTAAAATCGCTTTGTTCTGAATAAAATGTTTCATTATTTTGAAGTAATGTAATTTTAGTTTCATCCATCCCGATGATTAAACCGCTATTTTTTTCTTCACTATAATATTTGTCATAATTTTTAAGATTATCTTCTTGTTTTATAAACCCATTAAAATCATTTTTAATTTTCATTGAATGGAATGTTAAATAATCATTTGAAGGTGTAAGTTTAATATTAAAAGTTTTTGTAAATTTAATTCCTTTTACAATTTTGTTATGATTATCTGTTTTTAATAATGGTTTATAAATAAAAAAGCAAGCAATATGAACTAGTATGTAACTAACTACTAGTACTTTAAAGAATTTTATAACATTCTTTTTAATTCTCATTTTTTTCATAAATCCTCCTACTATAATTATACAATAAATTTAAAAAGAAAAAAAGAACAAAATTGTTCTTTATCCTGTAACATAAATTAATACTTGGTTTTCACTTCTGTTTTCTAAACTTAAAACATCATTATAATTATTTTGATCATTATCAAATGAAAGTTTAAAATTATAATTTTCTTTATTCCAATTTGTTGCTGTTATATATTTACAGTTATTTGAAGCCTTAATAAATCTAGCTGTTTCTTTATTAGTATCTTTATTTTTAATTAAATATAAATTAATAGGATTATCCCCAGCAGCTGTTATTATAGCATCTCTTGTTCTTTTAATTTTTTTACCATAATTAACTATTGATGTTGTTGAATTTAAAAAATTATTTAGATTATCAAATTCTTCTTCAATTATTTTATTTAAGTAATAAGTTTCTTTATCAAAATAAAAAGTTCTTTTTAATACTCCGCCTTTTTGATTAGTTATTGATGTTGTTAATACAATTTGATCTTCAATTATTTCAGGCAAATTCACTATTTCATCATTTTTATATTGTAATTCCTTTATTAATAAAGGTAATTCATAAACATTATTGTTAAATGTTACATCTATTTTCACATCATTGTTGATGTTTTTTGTATAAATAATAGCATCTTCAATATTTATAAATTCATTATTTGTTTTAGATTCATATACAATTCTATTTTCTATTTGTTCAAAGTATTCATAACCTTTAGTTTCATCAAAATATATTTTTTCAATATGAATTGCATTTTTTTCACTTAATATTGTTTTAAAATCATTTGTTTCTTTAATATGACTTAATAGTGTTTTAGTTTTGCATGTATCTATACTTATTACTACTGTTAAATAGCATGTTAATAAAATAGCAATTATAGCAATCATTTTTGAATCCTTCATATATACCTCCTATTATTTTAAGTATAGCACAAAATAGCATAAAATAATAGTAATCAATTTATTATATATATTTTATAATATTGAAAAATATTTTTTCTATATTTTTAATTGTTTAATAGTATATCCTCATAGATTTTATCTATTACAAATTTTTGTTGTTCATTTCTTGTAATTGTAGCATTACCGTCACCTTTTTGTTTTCCATAATTTCCGAAGTTGGCATGATTTCCACCCTCTATTATATATTCTTCTTGTTTTTTGGGCCATAAACTTTTTGCATCGTTATATTTAGTTTTGTTTATTACTAAGTCTTCACTTCCAGAGAATGATATGTATCTTAGTTTATCTGATAATTTTGATGTTGGATATGCTGCTAATGTTATTACACCAGTTAGTTTATCATAATTTTTTGTTGCATAGTTACATGCCATTGCTCCACCAAGTGAATGACCTGATATATACCAGTTATCATATTTATATTGCTCTATTATATTATCTGCTTTATTAATACTAAAAACTGCCAGATTAAATGGCATTTCAATTAAGAATGTATCAATACCTTTTTCAGCTAGTTCATGCATTAATTTAGCGTATGATGTATATTCTACTTTTCCTCCTGGATAAAATACTATTGCACTTGTTGTTCCAGTTCCATCAAAAAAATATCCCTCATCTATCTTAGTTACTTTTACTTTTTCACTATTATTTAGATATGATGTAATATTATCTTTTGCTTTGTAATTAAATGAACATAAATATATTATTACACCAATTATAATAATAATTAGTAAAGCAGTTATTAATTTTAATACTTTTTTCATATTACCTCCTATTATATTATAGCACTTATAATATTGGGTGTAAATTAATGAAGTTAATTTCAAATGCTATTCCAATTTATTTTTATCAGTTATTTTCACGTTATAAATATCACTTACACATTTCATTCTAAAACTTAAAACAAACAAAAAAATCACTTCTATCAATCAGTGATTTTCCTTTATAAAACTTGACCTTAACAGTACAAGTAAAATTCTTTTGGTGCGAGTGAAGGGACTTGAACCCCCATGTCGTAAGACACTAGATCCTAAGTCTAGCGCGTCTGCCAATTTCGCCACACTCGCAATAGTGGTGGACCCTGTAGGACTCGAACCTACGACCGCCCGGTTATGAGCCGGATGCTCTAACCAACTGAGCTAAGGGTCCATCTCTATACCAATTATAAACCAAATAAAAATTAAAGGCAATAAAAAAACTAACATTTATGTTAGTTTTTAAATACTTTTTCAAGTTTTTCATTAATTTGTTCTTTATTAAATGGTTTTGGAAGATAATCAAAAAATCCCATTTTAATATATTTTTCATCTACTCCACTTACAACATCAGCAGTAAGCGCAATAACTGGAGTTGTAAATGTTTCATCTTTATGAAGTTCTTTTAATGCTGTTTCACCACTCATTACTGGCATCATAATATCCATTAAAATTAAATCATATTTATTTTCTTTAACTTTTTCAAGACATTCTATTCCATTAAATGCTTCATCAATAGTGAAATCAAAATCTTGAAGAGCACGTTTAGCAACTTTAATATTTAATAAATTATCATCAACAATTAAAATATTCTTATGATCAAATGATAATTCTTTACTTGCTTTAGTTACTTCTTTTTCTTCTTCAATTGGTTTACTTAATAATTCAATTTTTTGCGGAATTTGAACAATAAATAATGTTCCTTTACCATAGCTACTTTGAACATTTATTTTTCCGCCCATCATTTCTACTAAATTTTTTGTGATTGCTAAACCTAATCCAGTTCCTTCAATTGTAGAACTTTTTTCAGCACCTAATCTTTCGAAACGATTAAATAGTTTTTCTATATCTTCTTTTTTAATACCTCTACCAGTATCTTGAACACTAATTATTAAATTACAAATATTTTTCTTATTAATACATTTAACATTAAAATTAATTTTTCCTGAATCTGTATATTTAATAGCATTTGAAAGTAAATTATTTATTATTTGTTTAATATGAATTTTACTTCCAAATAATTTATATGGTAAATCAGTAGCAAGATCAGTTTCAATTTCTAAATTTTTTGAACCTATTCTTGTTTTATTAATTCTAACTAATGTTTTTAATTCTTCTTCTACAATATATGTTTCATCAAAAAATTGTACTTTTCCATTTTCAATTTTACTAAAATCAATAATATTTCCAATTATTTCTAATAATGTATTAGAAGCATTTAAAATATCTGTTGCATCTTCTTTTAATTCTTTTGGTAATTTACCATTTTCTTTTAAGTCTTGGCTTAATCCAACGATAGCGTTAAGTGGTGTTCTTATTTCATGACTCATACTTGATAAGAAATCACTTTTAGCTTTATTTGCTCTTTCTGCTTCATTTTTAGCTAGTTCTAATTGTTGAACTAATTTAGCATCAGGATTTTCAATTGTAAAATACATTATTAAACATGTAATTACCATAGATGGATTAATTATATAATTTACACTTGGATAAAAAATTTGAATATATGTAATAACTATACCTTCTAAAATAAGTACAATTAAAGGAATATATTTTTTGTTTTTTATATTTTTAAAATCTAATATAATTAATAAAGATAAAATTGCATATATAAATGTAAACATAAATGATGTAATTTGTATTGCTACTCCACCAGTTGTAATAATGTTATCATTATTAACAATTGATAATGGAGATAAAGAAATTATAAATGAAAAGAAAACGCAAAGAAATAAATATACATTTTGAGATGTTTTTGCAGTTTTTTCATTATAAAATCTTGAAATACAAAAAGCATAATATGCAAATATTGATATAGTAATAATTAATCCAATTAAATATATTTTATTAAAAAGTGTAATTAATAAATTTTTAGACATAATTGTAATATCTAATGAACCACCTAATATAATACCAAAAAATATTGTAATTAATGATGAAATTAATAAATAGCCATATAAATTATCTTCTATTTTATGTAATCTTTTTTTACTTAAAAAAACAGTAGATAAAACGCATAAAATTATAAAGGCGAAGATATTCATCATCATAGGACCAGTTAACATTAAGCACCTCCTATACTATCCTAATATATATTATAACACCAAAAAAGTGTTTAGTAAATGAAACAAAAAAAGAATTCAAATATTGAATTCTATTTTCTTAATGTTTTATTTTTTTCTGGTCCTACGATTTTAATTCCACCAACTGAAATATTAGTTTCTTCAAGGATTACAGAAATTTCTTCACCAGTAATTCCTTCTTTTACTAAAGCATTATAATTTATTTTACTATTAGCTGTTAATGGCATTGAGTCTTTAAATTTAATTTTAGCGGGAATTTGTCTTGTTTGTGTATTTGAATTATTAACGAAACATTCGTTAATTAATCTTTCAGAAAATTCAATTTTTTCTTCATCGTTTAATTCAATACCATCTTCAAGAACAATATTTGCCATAATCATATTTCCTAATAATGTTTCATCAAAGAATGGAGTAATTACACAATATTTAACTCCTTCGAAACTTTTTATTAGTTTTTCTAGTTCATATGGTTTTACTTTGAAACCATCAAATCTTGTAAATGATCTATCACTTCTTGCTAAGAAAGTCATAATTCCATCTTTATTCATTCTTGCTATATCTTTAGTATGGATGAAATCTATACCATCATATGTTTCATGATTTACATATTTTTCTCCATCTAATATTCCGCTTGTAACTACTGGAGATGAAATTAATAATTCACCTTCAATTTCTTCTTGTCCTTCTTCAAATTTAACAAGTTCTTTAGTTTCTGGATTTAATAATGCATAAATTGTATAAGGCATTGGTATACCTATACTACCTGGAATATTATATTCACCTACTGCGAATGATGCACATCCTGCAGTTTCACTCATTCCATGACCTTTTGTTATTTTTTCTTTACAATTATGTTCTTTTAAGAATTTATTAATTGCTTCTTCATCTTTAATTTCTAAAGTATCTCCACCATATGTAATCATTTTTAAGAATGATAAGTCAGCTTTAGTTAAGTTTTTATCATTTAATAAATTTAAAAACCATGTTGGTGCCCCAATAATTGTTTGTGGTTTATTTTTTAATATTAATTTACCAAAATTTGCTGGTTTGAATTCTGGTATTTGAATTAAATTGTTACTATAACAAAGACCAGCATGAGTAACATTAACTACACCATATGCAGCGAAATAAGGAAGCATATGAAGTGCTCTATCTCCTTCAGACATTGGCATATTTGCACCTTTAGTTTGATGTACATATGCATTTAAATTATCATTAGTAAGAACTATTGGTTTTGGTCTATTACTTGTAGTTCCTGATGTATGAACTATTAAATCTAGTTTATTTGGTGTATATCCAAATTTAGTAAATTGTTCATAATTTACATTTTTAGCTAAATCACTATAATTAATAACATTTAAGCATGATGTACTAATTGCTTTTTTTAATAATTCATCCATTGTTTTCATTTCATTTAATTTAGCTTTTAATTCTTTTAATCCGTCAAATGTTGCTATTTCAGTAAGATAATTACCTTTTGCAAAAAGATTCATAGAATCACTTGCTGAAACAATAACAATATTTTCTACACCTAATTCTTTTAATTCGTTTTCAATAGGTTTAATCATACCTAAGAAACAACGATCTAAAACAACTAAATGTTTAGCTCCCTCAGCTTTAAATAAACTTAATATTTTTTGAGCACTAATTTTTAAGTCAACACTATCTGGTCTAGGGTCAACAAAATCAGATACTGCTCCAATTTGTGAACCACCATACATTAAATATGCTGTTTCAGGTATATTAGGCATTAAATACATTATACGATCATTAGCTTTTACTCCAAGTGCTGTTAATACTTTTGATGCTTTATCTACATTTTCATATAAATCACCATATAAAATTTTATTACCATAATATGTAATAGCAGTTTTATCAATATTTTTTTTACTGCTTTCTTTCATGTAATCATACATTGTTTGTTTTGGTAATTCTTGTTTTAAGAATTCCTCGTCATAATATTTTTGCCACATTTTATCTATATGTGGATATCCTGTATTTTCTTTCATTCTTTTCTCTCCTTCTTAAGTTAGTATAATAACAATTGTTTAAGAAGATGTCAAATAAAAAAAGAAGATAATATCTTCTTTTTAAATCATTTCTTTTTTATTATATTTTATTAACGATAAAATATATAAGATAATGCAAATTATAAATGAAATTAATATTAAACTAAAATCTAATTTATTATTTAAAATAACATTTCTTAAATCTGATAAGGTAAATACTGATACATATTTTAAAAATTCAACTGATTTATCTAATGCTGTTAATGTATTAAATATATAACTTAAAAACACTATACCAATACTAAATCCTAACATTTTTTTGCTTTTATGTGTAAAATTAGATACAAATAAAGACATAAAGAAAAATACAATTGATGAAAATAAAGGTGTTATACTAATTAATAAAAATTCTTTTACATCAAGTGGACCTGATATTTTTAGTGATACTAAATTAAATATTGTAATAAAAAATATCATACCAATAATATAAAATAATGATGCTAATACTTTACTATTTAATATTTTAGTTCTAGATATAGGAAGCATACTAATATATTCTATTGTTTTATCATTTTCTTCCTTTAATAAAATATTAGAACCCATTATACTAGCATAGCATCCTGTTATTAAAAGGATAAAAATAAATCCTTCTGATTTAAGCCAACCATAAGCACTATCTAAAGAAGATATATCCATATTAAAAGCTTTTAGTATTTCATCTGGAAATAATTTCATCATCTCATCTATTTGCTGAATATTGCCACTTTTTATAATAGAAGGATACATTAAATAAACTAATAAATAGACTGCTACTAATACTATTGTCCATAAAATAAATGATTTTAAATTACTTTTTAATTCTTTCTTAAACATATTTCCTCCTATTTATAATAATGGTAAAAAATATCTTCTAAAGTTGGTTCTTCAATTAATATTTTTTTAATATCATATTTAATTAATTTTTTAAGTAAATTATTAAAACTATCTTCATTTTTAAATATTATTTTATTATCAATAATTTCACAATCTAGATTTAATTCTTCTTTTATTTTTAAAGCATCTTTTGATTCTATAGTTATATTTGTAAGATTTTTATTTTTGATTTCTTTAACATCTTCAATTTTAATTAGTTTACCTTCTTTTATAATTCCTACTCTATCACATATTTTAGAAACTTCACTTAAAATATGTGTTGAATAAAATATTGTTGTCCCTTTTTCTTTTTCTTCTTTTAATAATTCAAAAAAGACATTTTGCATTATTGGATCTAAACCACTTGTGGCTTCATCTAAAATTAATATTTTAGGTTCATGCATAAGGGCTAGTATTATTCCTAATTTTTTTAAATTACCAAATGATAAATCCTCAATTTTTTTTGATTCATCTAAATTTAGTTTTTTTACTAATTTTTTACGATTTTCGTGGACATTTTCATAAAAAGATTCGTGAAAATTAAGCATTTCACCTACAGTATATTCTTCATATAAATTTACTTCACTAGGTAGATAACCAATATTTTTTTGAATTTCAATATCATTTTTTTGAAATTCTTTACCTTCAATTAAAACTTTACCTTCGGTTTTATTAAGTAAATTCATAATACATCTAATTGTTGATGATTTACCTGCTCCATTAGGACCTATAAAACCAAATATTTCTCCTTCATATAAATCTAATGACAATTTTTTTACTGCTTTTATTTTCCCATAATTTTTAGATAGATTTTTTATTTCTACTATCTTTTTCATATTATCACCTATTTTAATTATAACAAAAAAACTAATTATATGAAATTAGTTTTTTGAACATTTAAATGCTAATGGACAATTTTTGCATTTATTGTTATTACTTTTGAATAAAAATAATAATAATACAATGATAATAATAATTAATACATTACCAAAATTTAATGATAAAATTTGATATGTTAAGGTTGCTAATATATATGCAAGTATAGTTTGAAATGAAATAGCTAAAAGTAATTTTTTATTGCTTCCAAGTTCTCTTTTCATAGCACCAATAGCACCAAAACATGGAGCTGAAAATAAATTAAAAATCATAAAAGCATATGCTGATGCTGGTGTAAAAAATCCAAAAATACCATCGTTATTAAAAATGTTACTAGACTCTTCTGTAAATCCAGCAATAACAGTCATTGATGAAATAACTTGTTCTTTAGCTACTAAACCTTGTAATATTGATACAGCAGATCCCCAACTGTTAACACCAAGCATAGGATAAAAAATCCATGAAATAAGTTTTCCAATACTTGCTAAAATACTTTCATCAATTTCTATACCATATTCCATTTTTATAGAAAATGATAATAAAAACCATAATATCATTGAACAAATTAAAATAACGCTTCCAGCTCTTTTAATAAATTCTATAATTTTTTCTAAAACATCTCTTAATACATAATTAAGTTTTGGAAATTTATATTCAGGAAGTTCAACAATAAAATTATTATTTTTCTCTTTATAAATAAATTTTTTCATTAATAAAGCACTAACAATAATTATAATAATAGCTAAAAAATAAAGTGAAGCCGCAACAAGTCCAGCATGATTTTTAAAAAAATAACTTGAAAATAATATAATTATTGGTAGTTTAGCACTGCATGGAATAAATGGCGTTAAAATAGTTGTCATTTCTCTTTCGTTTTTATTTTCCATTATTCTTGTACCCATAATTCCTGGCACACTACAACCTGAACCAACAATAAATGGAATTAAACTTTTACCACTTAATCCTATTTTTCTAAATAGATTATCTAGTAATAATGAAATTCTAGACATATATCCTGTTGTTTCTAAAATAGCTATACATAAAAATAAAATACATAATTGAGGAATAAAACCTAGCACTGCCCCAACACCTGCTATAATACCGTCTGTTAAAAGACTTATAAGCCAGTTTGATGCATTTAAGTTTTCAAAAAATTTTCGAACAAAGTTAGAAAAAACATCAACTTTTTCAAGTACCCATCCAACTGTAAATGAACCTATTACACCAACTGATAAATAATATATTAAAAACATAATAACAATAAATATAGGATATGCTAACCATTTATTTAGCATTATTTTATCCAGTTTATCAGTAATAGTTTCCTTATTATTTGTTTTTATATATGTTTCTTTTTTTATATTTTCAATAAAATTATATCTTTGGGTTGCAATTTCTTCTTCTAAATCTACTTCATAATTTTTTTCTATTTTTTTGATTAAATCTATGATTTTTTGATTAGATTTAAATCTTTTATCTTGTTCTAACAATTTAACAGCTATAAAGCGATTTGTTTTTATACTTCTTATTACTTTTTCGATATTTTCATCAAATATTGTTATTTTTTCTTGTTTGTTATTATTATTTAATTCTTCTACTAATTCTTGTATTCCTGTTTGTTTTAGGGCTGATATTTTTATTATTTTTGTTTTTAATAATTTTTCTAGTTTTGGTATATCTATTTTAATACCTCTTTTTTCCATAATGTCAGCCATATTTAAAGCAATAATTACTTTTACATCGAGTTCTAATAATTGTAATGTTAAATACATACTTCTTTCAAAAGAAGTACTATCAATAATATTTATCAAGACATCAGGTTTTTCTTCAAAAATATATTTTCTTGATACTTCTTCTTCTAAACTATATGGACTTAATGAATAAATACCAGGAAGATCTGTAATTTCATGATTCGTTTTTTTAATTTTACCGACTTTTTTCTCAATTGTAACACCTGGCCAGTTTCCCACTTTAGCATTGTTACCTGTTAATAAATTAAATAAAGTTGTTTTACCACTATTTGGATTACCTACTAAACCGATTTTCATTATATCTTCTCCACTTCTATTTTACTTAAATCTTTTTTGCATAAACATAATTCATAATCTCTAAGTTCAATATCAATTGGATCTTTAGTTGGTGCTATTTTTTTAATTTTTATTTTAGTTCCTCGGCAAACTCCCATATCTAATAAATGTCTTTTTAATTCTTTGTTATTAATATTTAGTGTTTTTACTATAGCTTGATCTCCTACTTTTAAATCTGATGCTTTCATATATACCTCCTAATTATGAAACTTTTTTCATATTTTCATTATAATGTCATTTTTTAATATAGTCAATACAAAATATGAAATTTATTTCATAATTGCATTTCCTTTCTCTATATTGTATAATAAACCTAATTGAGGTGAAAAAATGTCAAGAATACCTACACAAAAAAGATCAATAGAAAAAAGAGATAAAATTATTGAAAAAGGATTTCAATTAATGTGTGAAAAAGGATATCATAATATTTCTACACCTGATATAGCTGCTTTAGCAGGTGTATCTACAGGTATCATTTATCAATATTTTAATGATAAAAAAGAAATATTTATTGAAGGTTGTAAAAATTATTCAGAAAACATATTGTATCCAGTTCTTAATTTAATAGATAATTCTAATAATTTGGAAACTATTATTAGTGACATAATTGATGCTTTTATTAAAAATCATACTATTTCTAAAAAAGCTCATGAAGAAATTATGGCTATGAGTCATTTATATTCTGATGTTGAAAATATATTTTTAAATTTTGAATTAGAATTAACTAATAAAATTATTAATTTAATTGGTGAAAATAATAATAGTAATATTAAAGAAAAAATACATATTATTATAGGTTTAATTGAAAATTTATGCCATGAAATTATTTATCATAATCATGATAATTTAGATTATGAATTTATGAAAAAAGAAACTGTTAATATAGCTTTATATATGCTAAAAAGCAAATAACTAATTGTTATTTGCTTTTTTTAATCTTAATGTATTAATAATAATAGATAAACTACTAAATATCATAGCTAAACTAGCCATAATAGGATTAATTTTAAATTTAAATAATCCCATTGCTATAGGTATCATTATAGCATTATAAATAAAAGACCAAAATAAATTTTGTTTTATAATCATTATTGTTTTTTTACTAATATTTATTAATTCAATAATACCTTCTAGATTATTATTCAGTAAAATTACATCTGATGTATGTGCTGCTATTTTAGTTGCATTTTTCATGCTTACTCCAATATTACTTCTTGATAGTGATGGACTATCATTTATACCGTCTCCGCACATTAATACTATTTTTTCTTCTTTTTGTAGTTCTTTAATAATTTTTTCTTTTTCTTTAGGCATCACGTTTGCAATTATTTTTTTGATTCCAATTTGATTTCCAATTTCTTTAGCTACATCTATATTATCACCAGTAAGCATTATTGCTTCGATGCCCATTTTTTTGATATTTGTAATAACATCTTTACTATTATCTCTTAAAAGATCAGTAATTTCTATTATTCCTTCTAAATTATTATTTATAACAACATAAATAATAGTATTATTACTTTTTATTTTCCCTTTTTTAATAATCTTATCATTTCCTAATTTTATTTTATCGCCATTTATTTCGCCTTCAATTCCTACTCCAGGAATATTTTTAAAGTTTTTAACTTTATAAGTATCTTCTACATCATTAAAAGCTGTTGCTATAGGGTGTGAACTTAACTTTTCTAAGCTTGCTGCTATTTTTAGTATATCTTTATTTCCATAATTTGTAATATTAGCTATTTTTAAATTACCATATGTTAGTGTCCCTGTTTTATCAAATACTATCGTATCTGTTTTAGATGCTATTTCAAGTATTTCACCTTTTTTTACTAATATTCCTTTGTTTATGCATAAACCTTCACTAACAATGATTGCAAGAGGTGTAGCAAGTCCTAAACTACAAGGGCATGCTACAACTAATACTGATATAAACCTAGTTATTGCTATATTAATATCATTAATATTTAATATAAAACTAATTATAGCAAGTACTAGTATAGTTGGTACAAAAACACTTGATATTTTATCAACTGTTTTTGCAATTGGTATTTTAGAATTATTAGCTTCTATTACTAAATTAACAATTTCTGAAATGACTGAATCTCTCCCTATTCTTTCTGCTTTATATTTTATAAATCCATCATAATTTAAACTTCCAGCAATAACTTCATCATTAATACTACGAATCTGAGGTTTACTCTCTCCAGTTATAAAAGATTCATCTAAGTGTGCTTCTCCCTCAATGATAATACCATCTACAGCAATTTTATCGCCAGGCTTACATATTACAATATCACCTTTTTTTATTTCATCTAAAGTTACATTAATTTCTTTATCTTTTCTTAATATTGTAGCTTGATTAGGTGTTATAACGGCAAGTTCTTTAATAGCATCTTTTGTTTTATCTTTATTAATTCCAGCTAAAAGGCGCCCTAATTTAACAAAATAAATAACAATACCAGTAGATTCAAAGTATAAATGATTATTAGTATTAATCATTACTAAACTATATATAAACCCACTTAAAACACCAATCGTAATAAGAGAGTCCATATTTGGTATTAAGTGTATTAAGTTTTTAATACCTTTTTTTATAATATCAAAACCATAAATTAAAAATAAAACAGCAATTATTAAAAGTAAATATTTGTTGTTATATATATTAAGCATATTAAGAAATGAAAAAAATAATAAAACAATAGCAAGAATAGTAAAAAATATAAATTCTTTTTTATTATTATTTTTTTCTTCATCAAAATTCTTAAATTTGCCAGCACTTTTAAATCCAGCTTCATAAATAAATTGATTTAAATGATCAATAGTTAAAATTTCATCATCATAATCAATACTTGCCGTATTCATTACTAAATTTACATTTGCATTATAAATTCCATTTTTTTTATTTAAGTATTTTTCTAAACCATTAGAACAAGCACTACATGTCATTCCTTCGATTTTTAATATTATTTTTTTCATTTTACAGTAAATCCTAATTCCTCAAGTTTTTCTTTTACTTCTTCTACATCAATATTTTCTAAAATTTCTACTTCACCTTTTTTATGATCTGCTTTTACTTTATTATCAAAAGCATTTTCAATTCTCTTTTCACATCCTTCACACATCATATTTTCTACTTTTAAAATAGTTTTCATTTTAGTTCTCCTTTTTAGTAAATAAGTTTTTTGGAACCCCGCATAGTGGGCATACAAAATCGTCTTCTAATTCTTCAGCATAATGTACATAACCACATATTTGGCAAACCCATGCTGTTTTGCCTTTTTCAGTTTTAACTTTAACTAATTCTTCTTTATGATCTTGATAATATTCATAACTCATTGGTTTATTATCATCAAACATATCTGCCTCTACTAATCTTCCAATAAATAATGTGTGAGTTTCATTTTCTATTTGATCTACAACTTCACAAACCATATAACCTAAGGAATCTTTTATAACATT
>CAJGDV010000004.1 GCA_904502155.1 uncultured Bacilli bacterium | reverse complement strand
TTTTGGTTTTTGGGGGCTTATAGCAGCAATAATAATTTATTTTTTAAATAAAACAATTAAACCAGTTTTAATTTGGCTTACCCTACCCCTTACAGGTTTAACATTTGGTCTTTTCTACCCTTTTGTTAATGTATTGGTTTTAAATATCACAGATTTTATTCTTGGTAATCATTTTACAATTGACGGAATTTTTATGGCTTTTATAGTAGCTGTATTAATTTCAATTATGAATATTATTCTTCAAGAAATTGTAATTAAATCAATAATTAAAGGAGGAAAAAAATGAATCCAGTTTTAATAGATTTAGGTTATTTAAGAATATATTGGTATTCTGTATTTGTTTTTTTAGGACTCCTTGTTGGAGGTACTGTATTATATAAAGAAGCAAGAAGATTTGATGTTCCAGATAATTTTATTACTAATATGTTTTTTTGGACAATTCCAGTTTCATTAATTGGTGCTAGACTATATTATGTTGCTTTTAATCTTTCATACTATTTAGAAAATCCTATTGATATTATAAAAGTATGGGAAGGCGGTTTAGCAATTCATGGTGGAATTATAGCCGGATTCTTATTTATTGTTTCTTATTGTAAAAAATATAGTATTAGTTCAAGATATGTAATTGATTTTACTGTTCCAGCATTAATGATTGGACAAGCTATAGGTAGATGGGGAAACTTCTTTAATAGTGAAGCTCATGGTGGAGGAACAACAGTTGAATATTTAAAATCATTATATGTTCCAAATTTCGTAATTGAAGGAATGAATATTAATGGATTTTATTATCAACCTACATTTTATTATGAATTTTTATGGTTATTAGTTGGTTTTATTTTAATATTACTTATTAGAAAATATAAATATTTAAAACTTGGACATTTAACATCATTTTATTTATTATGGGCTGGTTGTGGTAGATTAGTAATTGAATCAATGAGAACTGATAGTTTAATGTTTGGTTCATTTAAGGTTGCACAAGTAGTTTCATTAACAATGATTGTATTTGGAATTATACTATTTATAATTTCAAGTAGAGGTACAAGATTCCAAAATTTATATAATGATTATGAAAATTTCAGAGAAAGTAAATAAAAAAAAGAGGAAACTCTTTTTTTTATATGATATAATTAAGTTGGTGGTAATATGAAAGAAGAAAAAGGATTTACATTAGTTGAATTATTAGGGGTTATTACTCTATTAGCATTAGTAGGACTAATTAGTGTTCCAATTGTATCTAATGTTATTGAAAATTCTAGAGTAAAGGCTTTTAAACAAACATTAAATGGCATTATTGATGCATCACGAATTCATAATGCTGAATCAAATTATTCATTATTTGATAATGGTCCAATTGATTTAACTGATGGTACTATTCAATTTGAAAATTTAAAAGAAATTGAAACAGGAAAAGTCTATTATGATGGAAAAGAATATTATCTTGAAGATGTCAAAAACGATAGATTTTGTGCGGTTGGTGTGTTAGGTAAATATAACATTTATGAAGGTGAATGTGGTAGTGATACAGTTTTAGAAAGTAACTTTGATAATTTTTAGGAGGTTTTTATGGACAAGAAAAAAGTTGTAATTTTAGGTGGAGGAACAGGTTTATCTTTTTTATTAAAAGGATTAAAAATGTATCCATTAGATATAACTGCTATCGTATCTGTTTGTGACGATGGAAGTAGTACAGGAAGACTAAGAGAAGAATTTAATACTCCTGCTGTTGGAGATATTAGAAAGGTTTTAGTAGCATTATCTGAAACTGAACCACTAGTTGAAGAATTGTTACATTATAGATTTAAAACAAGTAGTGATTTAAATGGTCATGCTGTAGGTAACTTATTATTAACAGCTATGGCTAATATTACTGGTAATATGTCTGATGGCATTCAATCTTTAAGTAAAGTTTTAAATTTAAAAGGTAAAGTTTTACCATTAACAGAAGATAATGTTGTTTTAGTTGGTAAAATGGAAGATGGTACTATTGTTGAAGGAGAACATCATATTACAATGTGTAATAAAAAAATTAAATCTGTATCATATAAAGAAAAACCTATAGTTACTGAGGAAGCATTACAAGCGATTAGAGAAGCTGATGCTATTATTTTAAGTATGGGAAGTTTATTTACAAGTATTATTCCTAATCTTATTTGCAAAGAAATTATTAAAGAAATTGACAAAAGTACTGCAAATATAACTTATGTTTGTAATTTAATGACTCAACCTGGTGAAACAGATGATTTTACGGTTAGTGATCATATTAAATTGTTAAATTCTTATCTTGGAAAAAGAAAAGTTGATACTGTAATTTTAAATAATAAAGAATTAGATAAAGAAATTGTTGCTAAATATGAAACTTTAGAACAAAAAGATCAAGTAATATACGACAAAGAAAAACTATTAAAAATGGGTGTTAATATCATTGAAGATGATTTAGTATTATATGAAAATGAAATTATTAGACATAATACATTAAAATTAGCATTCTATATTTTTTCAGAATTAATAGGTAAATAATGTCTTTTACAAGTGTTGTTAAAAATGAAGTTAGTAAGATAGATGGTACTGTTGCTGAAAACATTGCCTTACTATCTGCTATTGTTTCAAATAGTGATATTTCTTTAAATAAAATTAAAATTGATACTGAAAATCCAAGTGTTGCAAGAAAAGTATTCTCCTTATTTAAAGAATTATTTGATATACAAGCAAAAATAACAATTCGTAAAGGATATAATTATAATAAAAATTTTATTTATATTATTGAAATAAATAAAAATATAATAGAAATACTTGAAAAGCTTGCAATATATAAAGATAAAATATTAGTTGTTCCAGAAGAATATATAATTGATGATATGGATACTATGAGAGCGTATTTAAGAGGTGTTTTCATAGCTAAAGGTAGTGTTAATGATCCTAAAAAATCACGTTATCATTTAGAATTTCATTTTCAAACAGAAGAATATGCTGATTTTATTATAAAAAATATTAATGAGTTCTATTTAAATAGCAAAAAACTTAAAAGAGAAAATAATTATATGGTTTATATAAAAGAAGCAGAAAAAATAGGTGATTTTCTACGTATAATTAGTGCTTCAAATGCAGTAATGTATTATGAAGATATTAGAATTTATAGGGATCATAAAAATATGACTAATAGATTAAATAATATGGAACAAGCAAATGTAGATAAAATAATTCTTACCGCTAAAAAACAAGTTGAAGATATAAATTTAATTCTTGAAATAGGTGGTATGGATTTATTAGAAGAAAAAGAACAATTAATTGCTAAATATAGATTAAAATATCCAGAAGCTTCTTTATTAGAGTTAAGTGAGATAATTTCTTATGAAACTGATAAAGCAATATCTAAATCTGGTGTTAATCATAGAATGAAAAAAATACAAAATTTAGCAGAAAAAATAAGAGAAAAAGAAACAAATTAAAATTTGTTTTTTTTATTTAAAGACATAAATTAAAAAATATAGTATAATAAATTATGAGGTGAAGAGGATGAAGGTAATTTTCGTTAAAGATTTAAAAGGCCAAGGAAAAAAAGGCGATATCAAAAATGTTAAAGATGGATATGGCATGAATTTCCTAATTAAAAACGGGTATGCTGTTTTAGCATCTGAAGGGAATCTAAAACATCAAGAAACTCTTACTTTAAAAAAAGAATTAGAAGAAAAAGATAAAATAAATGAATGTAATCAAATTAAAGAAAAAATAGAAAAAATAAGATTAAAATTTGTAGTTAAAACAGGAGCAGGTGATAAGGTTTTTGGAAATGTTAGTCCAAAACAAATTGCGACTGAATTAAAAAATAAAAAAATTGATATTGATAAAAAATTAATTAGTAAAGATACTAATTTAAATTGTTTAGGAACACATATTGTAAAAATTAATTTACATAAAAAAGTAGTGGCAGAATTAAAGGTTGATTTAATAAAAGAAGGCTAGGTGATGATTATGACAGAAAAAATAATGCCAAGTAATATAGAAATTGAAAAATGTGTTATTGGGTCAATGTTTTTATCTGATCAAGCATGCAAAAAATGCATTGAAAATCTATCATCAGAATTATTTTATTTACAATCACATCGAAAAATATTTGATGTAATTAAAACTTTAAGTGAAGCAAATAAAAAAATTGATGCAGCTATTGTAATATCAGAATTAGATAAAAGAAATATTCTTGAAGATGTTGGTGGAGTTAGTTATATTGGAGAAATAGTAAATACTGTTCCAAGTGCTGCCAATGTAGAAGGATATATTAAAGTTGTTAACGAAACTGCTATTTTAAGAAGACTTATAGATGAATCTTCAAAAATAATTGATTCAGCATATGATGGATCTGATGAATTAGCTGATATCTTAGAAAATGCCGAAAGTAAAATATTAAATGTTGTTAAAACTAGAAAAGGTTCAGAATTTAAAACTATTCAAGATGTTTTAAATAGAACAGTTGAAATAATAAATAAAAATTATGAAAGTGATGGAGAAGTAACTGGATTAAGAACTGGATTTGCAGATTTAGATAAATTAACGACTGGTTTTCATCCACACGAATTTATTATTATTGCTGCTCGTCCAGCAATGGGTAAAACTGCATTTGCACTAAATTTAGCAACTAATATTGCACAGTCAACTGAAAAAACAGTAGCACTGTTTAATATGGAAATGGGAGCTGAACAATTAGCAATGCGTATGATTGCAGCAGAAGGAGAACTTGATCAAGGTAAATTAAAAAGAGGAGAACTTGAAGAAGAAGATTTCAAAAAAATAAATGAAGCTGTAATGAGACTTGGTGAAACAAATCTTGTTATTGATGATACTTCAGGTATGACAATTGGAGAAATTAAAGCTAAATGTAGACGTTTAGCAACTCAAGAAAATGGACTAGGAATAGTTATCATTGACTACTTAACATTAATTCAAGGTTCAGCTAAATATCAAGGTAATAGACAACAAGAAGTTTCTGAAATTTCACGTTCTTTAAAAACTATGGCAATGGATTTAGATGTTCCAGTTGTTGCCTTAGCACAATTATCTCGTAGTGTTGAACAACGTGATGATAAAAGACCTATGTTATCAGACCTAAGAGAATCAGGTTCTATTGAACAAGATGCTGATATTGTTGCCTTTTTATATCGTGATGATTATTATCAACTAAAAAAAGGTGAATCAGAATCAAGTAATATAAGTCAAAGTGAATTTATTGTTGCAAAACATCGTAGTGGTGATACTGCGACAATTGATTTATTATTTAAAAGAAACATAAGTAAATTTGTTGATATAGTAAATAAAGAAGTGGAAAAAGGGTGATTTATGAAAAAAATATTAACATATATATTTGTTGCAATTATTAGTGTTTTTATTTTTATGATTGGATTTGAAGATAAGAAGAATATAGCACCAAATCATTTTTATCAAGTATATCTAGATGATCAAATCCTAGGAGTTATAAAAAATAAAGATGAACTTTTAAATTATATTGATAAAGAAGGAACAAATATAAAAGAAAAATACAATGTTGATAAAGTAGAAGCACCAAATGGAATAGACATCAAAAAAATTGTCACATATGACGAACATCTTGATGATGTTAAAGACGTATATAACAAATTAAAAAAATTGAAACCTTTTACGATTACAGGTTATCAATTTAATATTAAAACTGAATCTGAAAATGAAGATGGAGAAGTTGAAATAAAAAATAATTACATTTATGTTACTGATGAAGAAATATTTAAAGAATCTGTTGAAGATACGATAATTGCTTTTGTTGGTGAAGATAAATATAATGCATATTTAGATGGTACTCAAGAAGAAATAAAAGAAGTAGGACAAATATTTACAAATATTTATGTAGATAATGTTATAACTAGTAAAAAAACAAGTATCCCTATTGACGAAGAAATTTTTAATGACGTTGAAGATTTATCACAATATATTTTATTTTCAACAACTGAAAAAGGTGAAGAATATACTGTAAAAAAAGGAGATACTATTGAAAGTATTTCAACAGACAATAAAATCAGTGTTCAAGAATTCTTGATTTCAAATCCTGAATTTACATCAGCTGATAATATTCTTTATGAGGGACAAAAGGTTCTTGTTTCATATGCTAAACCTATGGTTGATGTTATTGCTAATGTTAAACTTATAGAAGATCAAACACAATTTTATGGTGTAGAAGAACGAAGAACAGATACTTTAGTTGAAGGTGATGAACAAGTTATTCAAAATGGGGAAAATGGTGTAAACCGTGTTACTCAAGAATTAGTTTATAAAAATGGATTTGTTGATTCACAAGAAGTACTTGAACAAGTAACTATTAAACCAAGTACAAATAAAGTAATTCTTATTGGAACTAAATATATCTCTGGTGTTGGAGGTCGTTATTGGACATGGCCAACAAATAGTACGAATATATCATCACATTATGGATATAGATGTTTCAGAGGATCATGTTCATTCCATCAAGCTATTGATATTACAAGTAATTATTGGGCACCAATTTATGCTGCAAATAATGGTGTAGTAACTATGGCTACATATTCTTATGGAACATATGGTATATTTGTTGCAATTAATCATAATAATGGTTATGGTTCTGCATATGCCCATTTAGCTGCGATGGCTCCAGGAGTTAAAGTTGGTTTACCAGTTGCTCGTGGTCAAATAATAGGATATATGGGTAATACAGGTAGATCTTCAGGAGTTCACTTACATTTTGAAATATATTATGGAGGAAAACATCCTGGATATAACTTTGGTTCTTACGTTTCGCCATTATCATTCTATTAATGAAATTTTGCGTTTTAGCTAGTGGTTCAAAAGGAAATTGTACTTACATTGAAATTAAAAATCATAAATTTTTAATCGATGTAGGAACCAATTTCCTTTATATTTCTAAAAAATTAAGCGAAATTAATGTAAAACCAAATGAAATTGAAGCTATTTTTATAACTCATAGTCATACTGATCACACAAGTGCCTTAAAAAGAATAATAAAAAATATAAATCCAAAGATTTATTTATCTTCTAAAACTAAAGCAGAACTAAATGTTGATTTAGAAAACTATGAATTAATAGATGAAAATATTGAATTTGATAATTTTATTATTAATACAATAAAACTTTCGCATGATGTTAACGAATGTTTAGGATATATATTCAATAACAAAATAGTTTATATAACTGATACAGGATATATAAATAATAAATATCATGAAATTCTTAAAAATAAAGAAGCATATATAATTGAATCTAATCATGATGTTGATATGCTAATGGAAAGTAATAGACCTTATTTTTTAAAAATGAGAATTTTAGGAGATGAAGGACATATTTCTAACAAAGATTGTGGATATTATTTATCTAAATTTATAGGTGATAATACAAAACATATAGTCTTAGCTCATTTAAGTGAAAATAATAATACTAAAGAAAAAGCATTAGATACAGTTCTAAATTATATTGAATATGAAAAAAATATTTGTGTCGCAATGCAAAATGAAAGAACAGAGGTAATAGAAGTATGATAAAGTTAATTACGACTGGCAAAATTAAGGAAAAATATTTAAAAGAAGCTATTTCAGAATATACAAAAAGATTATCAAAATATACAAAATTAGAAATTATTGAATTAAATGATTACGATTTTGATAACAAAAATATTGTTTTAGAAAAAGAAAAGGAACAAATTTTAAAACATATAAGTGATAAAGATTATATTGTGACTTTAGAAATAGAAGGTAAACAATTTTCAAGTACTGAATTTGCTGAGAAAATCAACAATATATTTATAAATAATTCAAATATTACTTTTATTATTGGAGGATCTTATGGTCTTCATGATGATATTAAGAAAAAAAGTAATTTAGCACTTTCTTTTTCTAAATTTACTTTTCCTCATCAATTATTTAGAGTAATATTGTTAGAACAAATATATAGGGCATTTAAAATAATTAAAAATGAAAGTTATCATAAATAGAGCAACATTGTTGCTCTTTTTTTTAAAAACTTATATAATTAATATGGTGATAGTATGGAAAATATGAAAGAAATGTTAAATAAGGCAATGGAAGGCAAATATGCTATTCCACATTTAAATATTAATAATTTAGAATGGGCTAAATATATTTTAGAAGAATGTCAAAATCAAAATAGTCCTGTTATTCTAGGTGTTAGTGAAGGTGCAAGTAAATATATGGGCGGTTATAAAGTAATTGCTAATATGGTAAAAGGTTTAATAGAAGATTTAAATATTACAATACCAGTTGCTCTTCATTTAGATCATGGAAGTTCATTTGAAGTATGTAAAAAGGCAATTGATGCTGGTTTTACATCAGTTATGATTGATGCTTCTAAATATGAACTTGATGAAAACATTAAAATAACAAATGAAGTAGTATTATATGCTAATAATAAAAATGTTTCTGTAGAAGCAGAAATTGGACATATTGGTGGTAATGAAGATGGCGTTTCTAATGAGATTTTACACGCAAAATGCGAAGATTGTGTTAAAATAGTAAATGCAACTAATTTATGTTGTTTAGCTCCAGCATTAGGAAGTGTACATGGAATATATAAAGGTGAACCTAACTTAAATTTTGAAAGAATGAAAGAAATAAGTGAAAAAACAAAATTACCGTTAGTTTTACATGGTGGTACTGGTATACCTGATGACAAAATTAAAAAAGCTATTTCATGTGGTATTGCTAAAATTAATATTAATACTGAATTACAAATAGCATGGCATAATAGTGTAAAAGATTTCGTAAAAAGTAATGAGGGTTCATATGATCCTAGAAAAGTTATTGGATCTGGAGAAAATGCAATTAAAGAAGTTGTTAGAAATAAAATAGCTTTATTAGGTTCAAATAATAAGGCATAATAGGAGGAATTTATGAAACAAATAAGAATTCAAGGAAATAATCTATTAACAGGAAAAATATCAATTGGTGGGGCTAAAAATAGTGCTGTAGCACTTGTTCCAGCATCATTATTAAGTGATGATGTCGTAACTATTGATAACATTCCAAATATCTCTGATATTGAAGCTTTAAATGAAATATTACAATATTTAGGTGCTAAAGTTACAAGAGAAAATAATAAAATGATTATTGATTCCACAAACATTGTAAATAAGGAAATTCCAGAAGAAGTATCAAAAAAATTAAGAGCATCATATTATTTTATGTCTGCTTTATTAGGAAAATACAAACATGTTGAAATGTATTTTCCAGGAGGTTGTTCAATAGGTGCTAGACCAATTGATCAAACATTAAAAGGCTTTAAAGCATTAGGTGCTGAAGTAATTGAAAAAGATAATAAATTTATAATTAATGCAAAAGAACTAGTTGGAAATACAGTAAAACTAGATATGCCAAGTGTAGGTGCAACAATTAATACTTTATTAGTTGCTGTAAAAGCTAAAGGAAAAACAACTATTGAAAATGCTGCTAAAGAACCAGAAATTGTTAATGTTGCTGATTTTTTAAATAACATGGGTGCTAAAGTTACAGGAGCTGGTACAAGTACAATTACTATTGAAGGTGTTGAAAAACTAGGTAAATGTCATATAGATGTTATTCCAGATAGAATTGAAGCTGGTACTTATATTGTTTTAGGAGCATTAATAGGTAAAAATTTAAAAATAGAAAATATCATTCCAGAACATTTAGAAAATTTATTAACTAAACTTAAAAACATGAATGCAGATATCGAAATTGGAGAAAATTATATAAATATATCTGCAAAAGAAGAGTTAAATCCTATAGATGTACAAACTTTAGGGTATCCAGGATTCCCTACTGATTTACAACAACCATTAGTAACATTACTTACTCAATGTAATGGGATATCTAATTTAGAAGAAACTATATATGAAAATAGATTCCAAAATATACCATATTTAAATGAAATGGGTGCTAATATTGAAATTAATGGTAAATCTATAAAAATTAATGGTCCATCAAAACTTGTTGGTAAAGAAGTAAAAGCAACAGATTTAAGAGCTGGAGCTTGTTTAATACTTGCTGGATTAAAAGCTGATGGAGAAACTGTTGTTACTAATGTAGAACATGTTTTAAGAGGATATGAAAATATAATTGAAAAACTAACAAATGTTGGTGCTAAAATTAATCTTGAAGAAGTATAATTAATTAAAGTATTAATTATACTTTTTTTTGTGAAAGGAAAAAATATGAAAAAAATTTTAGTTTTTGTTTTAATTTTGTTTTCAATTATTTACATATATACATTGACAATTGATAGAAAAATATATTATTTATCATTATCTAATGACAACTCATGGTTTGCCAATAACATATCTAATTACTTATCAAATCGTAATAAATTAGAAAAATATATATATAAATTTTCTAATAGTAATACAAGAATTTCCGATTATCTTAATATGATAGAAGATAATAAAGAAATAAAATATAAAAACAAAAAAATTACATTTAAAAATGCTTTAATAAAAGCAGATTTAATAACAATATCTTTAAATATGGATGATTTAAATTATTATATGAATTCAGTAGATAATTTTATAGAATATAGAAATGATTTGTTTGAATTTTTAAAAAAAGTTAGAGAATATTCAAAAGAAGATATTTTTTTAATTGGCATTTATTACAAAGAAGATTCAAAAAATAATATAGAAAGAATAAAAAAATTAAATTATGAACTCATAGATTTTTGTAATGAGTATAAAATAAAATATATAGATATATTTGAAAATAATAATTATATTAATAATAAAGATAATCTTAGAAATAAAATAATAGAAGAAATAGAAAATACAGTTTTAATAAATTAATGATATAATTATTTAAGGAGGTATTTATGAACAAAAATGAAGTATTTAGCAAAGTATTTAGATGGATGGCTTTTGGTTTTTTTATTACATTTATAACAGGATATGTTATATCAACAACACATGATTTATTAGATTTATTATTTTCAAATGGTTTATATTGGTTATTTATTATTGGTGAATTTGTATTAGTAATAACTTTATCATCATTAATACATAAAATTAAGGAAACAACAGCTGGGTTACTTTTTATGATATATTCATTTGTATCTGGTGTTAGTTTGTCAAGTATATTTATATTGTATGATGTATCATCACTTATATATTGTTTTTTAATAACAACTTTTATATTTTTAATATTGAGTGCGTTTGGAAAAACAACAAAATTTGATTTAACAAAGATTTCAACATATTTATATATTGGCCTTTTTGCAATAATCATTACATCAATATTTAATATCTTTATTGGAAGTGCGCTTTTAGATACAATTTTATCAATTGTATTAGTTGTTCTATTCTGTGGAATGACAGCTTATGACATTCAAAAAATTGATCGCAATTATAATGTTGTAAAATCAAATGGATCATTTGCTATATTGTTTGCTTTGGAATTATATTTAGATTTCATTAATATTTTCATTAACTTATTAAATTTATTAGGCAAATCAAAAGATTAATGTTGACATATTAATAAATTTATTGTTATAATATATTCGCAAAAATTACTATGACTTTATCTAGTCATGGCGGAAGGAGATAGAAAAATGAAAAAGAATATTCATCCAAATTATGTAGACACTAAAGTTATTTGTGCTTGTGGAAATGAATTCACTGTAAAATCAAATAAAAATGAATTACACGTTGAAGTTTGTGACAAATGTCATCCATTCTACACAGGAAAACAAGGTGTTGCTGCTAAAACAGGACGTGTAGAAAAATTCAACCGTAAATATGGTATTAACACAGAAAAATAATCGTATGATTATTTTTTTTTATATTGTGATATAATTATAATGGTGATAGTATGAATGATAATAGACAGGTATTAATGTTAACTTTATTATTATTATGCTCTTTAGCATTATTAATTGGTTATCCTACAATAAAGTTACTAAATATTGTTAAAAATAAAGAACAAATTGAATCCAATATGAATAAAATTGTCAGTGAACTTAATAATTATTATAATTCAAACACAAATTTTGATGATGAATACAAGCTATTTACAATTAAAGATTATAAAATTACAGAAGATGGTCTTCAATTAAATTCAAACCTTCCAGAAAATGGATATATATATATAAATAAAGAGGGTAAAACTAAAATTATTGCTAACGAGGAAACATGGTGTGCTTTTAAAGATTTTAATGATGAACATGTAACATTAAGTTCTTGTGAAGATTTAAACACTGTAAAGTTAGGTGATTATATTATAGAATTAACTTATAATGGTGATGGTTTATACTCATCTTACAACAACAACTATTATTTTAGAGGTGAAAATCCTAATAATTATATATTAATTAATGAAGAAATGTATAGAATTATAAAAATTGATTCTGATAAAAATATTAAAATTATAAAAAATGATTATATTGAAAATATAAAATGGAGTAAAAATAATAAATTATCTGACTATGCAATATTTGACAATAATAATATTGCTTATTATTTAAATTATGATAATGAGTTTAAAAAATATCGTATAAATCCTAATTTTGTTGAAACTGAATATTATTCATATATAATTAATACACAACAATATATGAAATCAACATCAATAGTGTCAATGTTAAATGTTGAAGATTACATAAATGTATCGCTTGACACAAATTGTAAAAATAATTTTTTAAATAATAAATTTTGTTCAAATAAAAATTGGTTACACACAGATTATCCTTATTTTACAAGGGATTATGATAGTCAAGGTATTTATGCAATTTCTAAAGACGGAGTGGTTTACAATCATACATTTGATATTGAAAATAATGTAAGATTAGTCTTTACTTTAAACAAAAACATAAATCTTGATGGTGATGGAACATTTGAAAATCCATATAAAATAGTAAGAAAATAGAAAGATATATTATGTATCTTTTTTCTTTTACACTTTTATCAAAAAAAGTGTATAATTTTAAAAAAAAATCATTTTAGGTATTGATTACTGAAATATAGGTGCTATAATGAAACTAGAAGAGGTAGATAGATTGGAAAATTCGATCAGTACATTTTCTAAATTTAAAAATTTCAAAAGACCTTACATGAGGCATCAGTTATGGGCAACTGATAAATTATTATTTAACCGGAACATTAAATAATAATTTCAAAAATAAAATATCTTAGTATCGACTTCTACTAAAATAGTTTATTTGAAATTTTAAAAAAAAAGAAAAGTGATCATGTTTATAATTAGTTAGGGCCTAGTTATAAATTTCCAGATTTTCTATTAGGGCTAGAAACTTCTGGAAGAAATAATATTTCTGTTTAGGGCCAGAAATATTAATTACTACATTCTTCTTAAAAATATATTTTATTAATTAGAAAAAGCCATTTATATATATGGATAAGATTTAGTAAAAAAATTATATAAAATATATTTAATTGAAAATTTGGTTATTGTCTCGTTTGTAATATTGGGCAGTTTATTACAAACAATGTACTCAGTTTATTGTAAAGAAAGTAAAATTGAGTTTCAATTATAGTGTTTGAATTCCAAAAAGTTTATTGAAAAAGAGAATAGGGAAATGTAGATAATGTTATAATTGAAAAAACCTAATATTGGTGATTTGCGTAAGCTAATCTCTTAATTGGTGATGTATAAAAAATACATCACCAAGACTGGAACTATCCAGTTAAAATATTATAAAATATACTATTTATTAAAATATATTAATACTAAAAGTATGTTTGGGAATACTAGTATTATATATAGTCTCAATTTTGATACATTTTATGATGATAAATGTATTAGCAGAAATTGAAATTAATAAATAGGAATAAAAATTTTGTAATTTTAATTCCTAATTTATCTTAATAATTAAGATAATTGGAGCAAGTGAAAATTTGTTGTGAGAACAAAATATCTATCATAGAATCAATATCGAAGATAGATAAATACTAAAATAAATTAATAAGAAATCAAATTTCTTAAAACCTTTCAATTCTTTATATCAAAATTCTAATCGATTAGAAAATATTATAATTAGTACTAAAGGATTATATTTCATTAATATTCAACATTTGTTGAGTCGGTTTAATATTGCTTTATGGGCTAAAGTAATATAACTAAGAACTGTATCTAGTAGCAGTTCAATGTAATTAATCCTTTCTAGTACAAATTCTATTCGATTATATACTTTACTATTTAGTTCATTATTTAATACATTTAAGACATATAAAATTGGGCAAGTATGTCAATGTATAACAGTAAGTATAAAAAATTCTCATTATTGTATTTGAAAAGTTATTTGGGCTAATGCTTTTCTAATGAGAATCGAAAATCAGTTGTTTAAGGTTAAATAACAATTGAAAAAAATTAAATTAATTATTAACGGAAATGTAGAAAGCTTACATGGTATTGATGTTGATTTTCCAGTAGATCTGACATTAATAGCTCTACAAATGCATATTTCAACAAAAAGGTTGCATATGCAAGCCAGGCAAATTACCATGTGATTTGTTTAGGCAAAATATTTCATTAAGATTATTAATGGGAAATTCTATTGTCGTTAAAAAACCCCTGTTAATAATCCATTGTCGGTTAAATTATTTATATTTACATAAGTAGGGTATGACTAATGTAATAATAAAATAATTTATAAATGAAATAAAAAAATTATACATATATTTTCTAGTACATGTATGGATAAAAAATATTTTAAAAGAAATGGAGTCTGAACGGACATGTAGAATTATTTATTAAAAAAATTCAATTATAAGCTAAAAGGGGAAGGCTAATAATAATAAATTGTTTTAAATGTGATTGGTGTCCATATTTAAAACCTCGCACTAAGTTAGTGCAAAAAAATCTCTTATCTTTATTAAATTTTATTTTATACTAATATCTTTATTCTTAAATTATCTCTAATCCTTTGGAAGTACATATTAAAATGTACTTCTTTTTTTTAAAGAGCAAAAATGATATAATTAATTTAGATATTGGAGGTAAACATGAAAATAGTAATAGCAAGTGATCATCGTGGAATAAAAAGAAAAGAAGAAATAATTAATCATTTAAAGAAAAGAAATATTGAAGTTGAAGATTTAGGTCCAAACACTGAAGAGTCAGTAGATTATCCAGTGTATGCTTTTAAATTATGTAATGAAATTTGCAATAAAAATGCTGATTTAGGTATTTTATTGTGTGGAACTGGAATAGGGATGTCTATTGCAGCTAATAAGGTTAAAGGAATTAGATGTGCTAAAGTAACAAATGTTAATGATACAGTATTAACAAGACAACATAATAATGCTAATGTAATAGCACTATCAGCTAATGAATCTTTGTTTAAAACAAAAAAAATTGTTAATGCGTTTATTGATACGGAATTTTCTAATGATGAAAGACATATTAGAAGAATAGAAATGCTTGAAAACCATGACTGTTAAGACAATATTATACATTTTATCTTTTACACTAGCACTTTATGGTTTAGATGGATTAGATTATAATAAATTTATTAAAAATAGTAAACCTAGACAAGCGCAAATTTTATATTTAATTATAGCAATGTCTTTATCGTATCTAGCAACAAATTTTTTGTATGATTTTTTCTTAAATACAAAAATAATATAGTAGTATAAGTAATATAATGAAGGAGGTTATATGAAAAAAATACTACTTTTTTCATGCTTAATAGTATTAATACCTATATTTGTAGTAAATATGTTTTTTAAAAAAGAGGAAATAAATTTCTTATATTTAGATGATACTAAAATAAGAGTAAAACGTTCTGACAATACAATAGATGAAGTATATTTAGAAGATTATGTCGTAGGTGTAATTGCAGGAGAAATGCCTATAAATTTTGAAGAAGAAGCTTTAAAAGCTCAATCTGTAGCATCAAGAACATATGGACTTAAAAAAATGATGGAAAATAAAAATAATGATTATGATGTTGTTGATACAATTATGAATCAAGTATATCTTGACTATGAATATTTAAAAAATGTATGGGGTGATAAATATATAGATAATATTAATAAACTTAAAAATGTTGTAAAGAATACAAAAGGTGAATATTTGGTTTATAACAATGAAATTATTGATGCTTTATTTTTTTCAACAAGTACAGGTTATACAGAAAATAGTGAAGAAGTATTTAAAAATAAAGTTCCTTATTTAAGAAGCGTTGAATCAAAATGGGATGAAATATCACCGGCCTATAAGGATCAAAAAAAATACTTATTAAATGAATTTTATCATCGTTTAAATATTGATTATAATGAAAATTTAGTAATTGAATACAATAAAAAAACATCAACAGGAAGAAATATAGAATTAACTATTAATGGAATAAAATTTAAATCTTCAGATATCGTTTCTAAATTAGAATTAAGATCTAGTTATTTTAATATTATAAAACAAAATAATGAAGTTATAATTAATACAAAAGGATATGGACATGGAGTAGGAATGAGTCAGTATGGTGCACAAGGAATGGCCCTAGCTAATAAAAAATATGATGAAATATTAAATTATTATTATAAAAATACAAAAATTGTAAAAAATTAGTATAAAAAAATAAATTTGTTTAAAAATAACAGTAGAGGTGAAAAAATGAAAGGTTATAGATTAAAAAAACCAGCATATTTTTTAATATTTACTGTTATTTTTGCATTACTATTAACAGTTGTATATGCTGTTGAAGTAAGTTTTAATAAAGAAGTAGAAGAAGTTAGTGAAACATATACAGAAACACCAGTATATGAAGAAAATATTCCTGTAATTACAACTGATATAATTATCAATAGACCATATGTTGATAATAATGTTAAGATTTTAAAAGGATTTTATGATCATAAGGCTGATGAAGCATCACAAGAAAATTCAATAATTTATTATGAATCAACATATATGCAAAATTCATCAGTAGCATATGGTGGTGTTGAATCATTTGATGTAGTTTCTATTTTAGATGGAAAAGTTATAAAAATTACTAAAGATGATTTAGTTGGAAATGTTGTCGAAATTGAACATGATAATAATATTATAAGCATTTATCAAAGTGTAGATAATATTAAAGTTAATGTTAATGACGAAATTAAACAAGGACAAATTATTGCAAAAAGTGGAAAATCTAGTATTAATAAAGATTTAAATTCACATTTATTATTTGAATTAATAATTAATAATCAAATTTCAAATCCAGAAGATTATTTTGGAAAAAAAGTAAATACAATTAGTGAATAATATATTAAAGAATCTATATAATTTATTGAGGTGTTATATGGATTCTTTAATTAAAAAAAGAGTTATTAAAGAAAGTAATTATATTATAAAAACTAACAAAACAATTCGTGAAACCGCAAAAAAGTTTAATGTTTCAAAAAGTACTGTTCATAATGATATTCATAAAATACTAAAAAAAATTGATTATGAAAAATTTATTATTGTTAATAATATTATGAAAAATCATATAGAAACAAGACATATAAAAGGCGGTGAAGCTACAAAATTAAAATATCAAAGTAGGTGAAAATATGTTTTCAAAGGATATAGGAATTGATTTAGGGACTGCAAATGTATTAATTTTTGTTAAAGGACAAGGTGTTGTACTTAACGAACCAAGCGTTGTTGCAGTAGATGCTGAAAGTAAAAAAGTACTTGCTGTTGGAAATGATGCTAAAGAAATGTTAGGAAGAACACCAGGTAAAATAAAAGCCATTAAACCGATGAAAGATGGTGTAATTGCTGATTTTGAAATAACTGAATTAATGTTAAATAATTTTATAAAAAAAATAAATTGTAAAAATTTATTTGCTAAACCAAGAATTTTAATATGTTGTCCATCAAATATTACACAAGTTGAAAAAAATGCAATAAAAGAGGCTGCAGAAAAAACTGGAGCTAGAAAAGTTTTTATAGAAGAGGAACCAAAAGTAGCTGCTATAGGTGCAGGTCTTGATATATCAAAGCCAACTGGTTCAATGGTAATTGATATTGGTGGTGGAACAACAGATATTGCTGTTTTATCATTAGGTGGAATTGTAAATAGTATAAGTATTAAAACAGCTGGTAATGCATTTGATGCACAAATTATGAAATATATTAAAAACAAATATAAATTATTAATTGGTGAAAGAACAGCAGAAGATATTAAACTTTCTATAGGTACAACATATAACAATAAGAAAAAAGAAAAAATGGAAATAAGAGGAAGAGATATGGTTTCTGGATTGCCCAAAACTGTAACTATTTCATCTGAAGAAGTAAAAGAAGCCTTAGATGATAATGTAAATGATATTGTTCATAACGTAAAATTAATATTAGAAATGACACCTCCAGAGTTATCCGCAGATATTATAAATAAAGGTATCGTTTTAACTGGTGGAGGAGCTTTATTAGATGGTTTAGATAGAGTATTAGAAGATAAATTAAAAGTTCCTGTATATGTGGCTAGCAATCCTTTGACTTGCGTTGCTGAAGGAACAGGTATTCTTCTTGAAAACATTAATTTAGTTGATATATAACATAGGAAACTATGTTTTTTTATGTTATAATTTACTTGAAAGAAGGATTTTTATGAAATGTATAATCGAAAAATTAGACCATCAAGGACGAGGAATTTCCTTTATAGATGGAAAAATTACTTTTATTGAAAATGCTCTTCCAGGTGAAGAAGTAGAAATAAAAATAACAAATGAAAAAAAGAAATTTAATGAAGCAATAATAACAAAAAGAATTAAAAATAGTGAAAAAAGAATTGAACCAAAGTGTCCATATTATAATGAATGCGGAGGATGTAATTTATTACATTTAGGATATAAAGATCAATTAGAATATAAACAAAATAAAGTAAATGACATTTTAAAAAGATATGCTGATATTGAATCAGTTGAAAAAATTATACCTTCTGATGATGAATTTAATTATCGAAATAAAGTAACATTAAAAGTAGATAAAAAATTAGGATATTTCAAAAGAAAATCTAATGATATAGTTTATATCGATAAATGTGAATTAGTTCAAGAAAATATAAATAAAATAATCAACGATTTAAATAAAATTAATGAATTTAATAATGTTTATGAAATTGTTATTAGAAATGTAAATTCAAATGATGTAGCAATAACATATTATTTACATAAGGATACAAAACTTCCATTGACTAACGAATATGTTCGTAAAAATGGTTATAAATTTAACAAAATTATCAAAAATAATAATTGTAAAATCAAGGAAGAAAGTAAGATTATTGGAAAATTGTCAAATTTTAACTTTGTAATTAGTCCACAAGCATTTTTCCAAGTAAACACTAAACAAACTGAAAAACTATATAATAAAGTTATTGAATATTTAGAGCCAAATGAAAACGATATAATAATGGATTTATATTGTGGTACAGGAACAATAGGAATGTATGCTACTCCTTTTGTAAAAAAAGTAATTGGAGTAGAAATTTGTAAAGAAGCTATCGAAGATGCTAAAACAAATATGAAAATAAATAATGTTGAAAATATGGAATTTATATGTGGTGATACAGAAATAGTAATTAAAAAATTTAAAGATAAATTTGATTCTATTATTGTGGATCCACCACGTAGTGGTCTTACAAATAGTGTCATAAATGATCTTTTTAGACTGGATCCAAATAAAATTGTATATGTTTCATGCGATCCGATTACATTAGCAAGAGATTTAAAAATTTTAAAAGAAAAATATAATATTATTAATATAACACCAGTTGATATGTTTCCAAATACATATCATGTTGAGACGATAGTTATGCTTTCGAAGAGGTAAATTAGAATTTAAGAAAGTTGTGTGATTGTATGAAAAAGTTGATAGCATTAGTTTTAGCATTGCTTTATATATTTATTCTATCGACTTGCATATTTAATAATCAAATGAATAGAAAAGGTTGCTATTCTGTTTGAAGAGAAATGTATCTCTATCAATAGTGAAACATATGTTGAAGATGATAATCTTTCACAATTCAATATATTGAGTTATGTAGAAGCAATGCATAAGTTCTTTGAGTATGATTTGATTACTGACTGAGACATATTCTAATTTATATAACTATATAATGGATATGTTCCTCAACCAGATAATCTTATATTTGTAGAATGGGATGATAATATTTTGAAAATAGTTTGATTAGATCGATCATCTTCATTAGATAAAAAAACTAAGAATTTTAACCCTTGCTTATATTATCAAACTTGAATTTGAAGGAGAGAATATAGATGATTAATTATGAATTAAAAGAAAATAATAAAAAACTTTTTATTATAAATATTATATTTTTGATTTGCGCTTTTAGTTGTTTGATTTGTTATGATATTTTAGGTGGACTTTGGTTGAAAGGCGTTACAAGCGGTTGGTTTGTTATGCTGGGGTTTTTAAATGTTTTATATGTATGGAATCATAAAAAAACGAGACGAAGTTTTGTCTTTTTAATCGAACTGGGGCTTTTCTTTGGGATGTGTGCAGATATTTTATTAGGTGTACATTTCATATCTGGAATCTTATTTTTTGCAGCAGGACATGTAGCCTATCTAGTAGCTTTTTTTATGCTGGAAAAGTTTAAAAAGAGAGATATACTGATAACTTTGCCGTTTGTAGTATTTTCCTTATATATTGTGGCAGGAACATCATTTATTCAAATTGAAGATCAAATACTTGAAAAAATGCTTCTTGGTTATGCGTGCATTATTGCTTGTATGTTAGGAAAAGCAGTTTCCAATCTGATATCTGAAAAGAGTAAATACAGATGGTTAATTTTGGTAGGAAGTATAATGTTCTGGTTCTCTGATATAGTACTTGCTATTGATATGTTTGGTGAGAGTAGCCGTTTGACTTGGATTTTATGTTCTTATGTATATTGGCCAGCTCAAAATATCATGGCACATTCGATGTTTTATATAAACGATAAAAAGTGAGATTTTCGCATGAATTATGAGTTGTATTATTAGAAATGTGGGAATGATTTAGATGATTTGTAATGTAAAACTGATAGAACAATCATATTCGGAACATTATACTGAAAAATTTAGTCTTTGACGTTGAGATAAATATCAACGACGTAAGTTAGCAATTTCATTGTAAAAACAGTTTGTTAATCAAAAAATAACGTCTAATAGATTCAATTAAAATGTAAACCATTTTATTGAATCTTTTTTTATGTAAAATATTAATAATATACATTATAATATCTAATTGAATAAAAAACATTTTATATGATATAATCCTTAAAAAAGGAGAATGATTATGTTTAGAAAGATGAGAAGATTTAAGCAATTACTATCTAATGAACAAGCAATAGAAATATTAGAAAAAAATACATGTGGTACAATAGCATTATTAGGAGATGATGATTATCCATATTCAGTACCAATTAGCTATGTGTATAGTAATGGTAAAATATATTTTCATTCAGCCAAATCTGGGCATAAAATTGATGCTATAAAGAAACATAATAAAGCATCTTTTTGTGTTATTGATAAAGATCAGATTGTTCCTGAAAAATATACTACATATTTTAGAAGTGTAATAGTTTTTGGAAAAATGAATTTGATAGAAGAAGAAAATGAAAAAAGAAGAATTGCAACAATGTTAGCAATGAAATATTCAGTAGAATATGAGAAGGGTATTGAAACTGAAATTAATTCTTCTATAAGAGCAATGGCAATTATTGAAATGGATATTGAACATATGACTGCAAAAGAAGCAATAGAATTAATCAATATGAAAAAGTAAAAATCTAAAGTTTATAACTTTAATTCTATTACATGTATATAATTAAAGAATTTAATATCAAAAAGTAATATATTACAAAGATATATCAGTGTTACACTTTACATATTAAATCTCTTTAATTTTTTTTTATTATTTGATATAATTATTATGATAGGAGAGATGTCAAATGAACAAAGCAGGATTCAATAAACAATCAGGTGGGGATGGACTATTATATACTGTTCTAACAATTTTATTGATGTTTTTTATTTTTAATTTATCTACTATATATCAATTTGTGTCTTCAATAAAAACTGGTGAAGCTTTTAAAAAAGAAGAACAACAAGGAGAAGTAGTTGAAGAAGTAGAAAAAGACGATAAGGAAGAAGAAGAATATGTTGTACTTAAACCAATTGGTAAGAACTATGGAAAATGTTCAAAAGTTGTTACTGAAAATGGTGGAGATAAGACAACAACAGTAAAAATTTACTACACTGAATATAAATTAAAAAGTATAGCTGAAGAACATAAATATTCGGGAATTTCAGATGAATATATGAATTACATTTATTCAGAAAATAGTAAATATAAAAAGAGACAAACTGAAAATATAGGTAATGATGGATATTCAATTGTTCCTACATTATCAAGTTCAACATCATTAAAAGTAAGTTCAGTTTATGATTTAAGTAAAACTTCATTAGAAAATATTAAATTAGAAGAAAATGAAAAACTAGATTTAGTAGGTGCATATAATCAAGAAATAACTGAATTAATAGATGCATATATGAATTTAGGATATGAATGTGAGTGGGAATAATATGAATGAAAATAATGTAAATAATAATATACAACCAGTTAATACTGATGTTTCGCAACCAGCACCAATGCCAGCGCCAGCAGCACCTGCTCAACCAGCGCCAGCACCAACACCAGCAGCGCCTTCTCAACCAGCGCCAGAACCAGTAAATAATAATGTAAACAAACCAATGCAAACAATCGATAATGGTGAAAATGATAAAATTGCACCTAACTCTGTTATAAATACAGAAAATATAAATACAAATGCAAATTCACCAACTAATATAGATGATATTCAAATTAATACTGTAACAATCGATGCTAGTAGCGAAATTACAGCAAAAGAATATGTTGAAAAAGAAAAATATAAATTAACTGGTACAGCAGATGAAGCTGATTTAAAATTAGATGAAAATGAAAAAAAAGAAGAAGTCTTAGACGAATTACAAATAAAAAGAGAAGTACAAAAAGAAAACGAAAAATTTAAAAAAGACTTAATATATATAGCTACTTTTATAGGAATTCTATTTATTGGTATTGCTGTTTTACCATATATAGTTAAAATAGTAGGTATAAAAAGCGTTAATTAAAAAAATACACAAATTTGTGTATTTTTATTTTTGAACAGATAATTCTATTATCAAATCCATATTATCATCATTTGCTACAATATTCTTATGAAGTTCACCACATTTATTACATCTATAAATGATTTTATAAGAATTTTTAAATTTTTCTATGCCAATTGGTTTTAATAAACCATGACAATCATTAGCTCTATCACCAGGCATAATATCAACATGCTTCGAATATAAACAGTAAGGACAATGATCTCTTGCTGTATAATTTAGTTTTTCTACATTTTTATTACAATTATCACAAATAAAATTTTCATCCTTCATTGTAAATTTTTTCATTTAAATCACCGCTTACATTATATCATATAATTTTTTTTTATGATATAATATCTAAGTAGAGTTGGAAGTGATTTATGGATTACAAGGTTGAAATTAATAATTTTGAAGGGCCAATGGATTTGCTTCTTCACTTAATAAAAAAATCAGAAGTAGATATTTGTGATATTTCAATATTAGATATTACAAAACAATACATGGATTATATTAATTTAATGGAAAGTCTAAATTTAAATATAGCAAGTGAATATCTTGTTATGGCTGCTGAATTAATTGAAATAAAATCATCAATTTTATTACCAAAAAAACATGTTGAAGTTGAAGATGATTATGAAGACGATCCACGAGAAAATTTAATAAATAGATTAATTGAATATGAAAAATATAAAAAAATAAGTGAACTTTTAAAAGAATATGAACAAGATAGAAAAAAAATTCATATTAAAAGTCCATCTGATTTAATGCAATATACTAATCAAGATAAATCAGTGCAAGAAAATTTTGATATGAATGATTTAATGAAAGCTTTTAATAAAGTTTTAGAAAGAAAAGAATTAGATAAACCATTAAATACTAAAATAACTAACAAAGAATTTTCTGTATCAGAAAGAAGTGCAGAAATAAAAAATATTCTTAAACAAAAGAAAAAAGTTGATTTTACAGATTTATTTGAAATCGTAAGAAAAGATTATATAGTAGTAACTTTTTTAGCAATATTAAATATGGCTAGACATAATGAATTAAAAATTATTCAAAACTATAATTTCGATAACATAATAATAGAAAACGTAGGTGATTAAATGGAATATATAGGAATAATAGAAGGTATTTTATATGTTGTTGGTGATGAAGGTATTTCTTTTGAACAATTACAAGATATTCTTGAAATAGAAGATTCAAAATTAAATGAAGTATTAGATATATTAAAAAAAACATATGAAAATGAAGTAAGAGGATTTAGATTAGAATTTTTAGGAAATAAATATAAATTAACAACTAAAAAAGAACATGCTAAATATTTTGAAAAATTAATAGAAAATGATAAGAAAGATAATTTAACACAATCAGCACTTGAAACACTAGCAATTATCGCTTATAAATCACCTATTACAAGAGCTCAAATAGATGAAATTAGAGGTGTTGATAGTGTATATCAAATAAAGAGATTAATGTATAGAAATTTAATAAAAGAAGCAGGAAAATCAAATTTACCAGGTAGACCAATCTTATACACTGTAACTGAAGAATTTTTAGATTATCTAGGATTACAAAATATAGAACAATTACCTGTTATTAATGAAACCGTTTCTAAAGAAGATAAAGAAACAGATTTGTATGAATCAAAATATAAAGAGAATTAAAAAAATAATTCTCTTTTTAGTTTTTATATGATATAATTTACTTATGTGCCGGTATGATGGAATGGTAGTCATGCTTGACTCAAAATCAAGTGGGTTTGCGCCCGTGTCGGTTCGAGTCCGACTACCGGTACCAACTTTTTTTGACTTTTTTCAAAAAAAGTATTGCAAAAAGATTAAATTGTTGATAAAATACTATTGATTTGTCATTTGGCGAATATGGTGAAGTGGTTAACACGGCGGATTGTGGTTCCGTTATGCGTGGGTTCGATCCCCACTATTCGCCCCATTAAAATAATAAATGAAGCTAATTTAGCTTCATTTTTTCGTATATAAAAAAATCCTAAATTTAGGATTTTTTAAATGTCATTTCATCAATATTTATTTTTGGTAAATCTTCATTATTAAGATAACCTAATTTAACATTTGGTTTTATATTAGGACCATGATAATCACTACCACCACTAATAAGTAAATTATATTTTGTTGCAATATCTTTATATCTTTTTGAATCTTCATTATAATGAAGTGAATTATATATTTCAATACCATCTATACCTATTTCTACAAGGTCAGGTAAAAAGTCTTCAATATCAATATTATATTTATCTTCTATTTTTTTAGGATGTGCTAAAATAGCTATCCCACCAGCTTTATGAATAGCATCAATTACTAACTTGGCATCCATTCTATAAAAAATACTTGAATGTACATTAAAAAGATATTTTTTAAACGCTTCTTCCATAGAAGAAACATAACCATATTTAATAAGTAATTTACCAATATGAGGTCTACCTAATGTAGAATATTTTTTTGTTAAATTCATTAAATCTAATTCATCAAATTGTAAATTATATTCTTTTTCTAGTTTTGAAACATGTTCATATAATCTTGCTTTTCTTAATTCAGAAACACGATTACATAATTTTTTTAATTCATCTAAATCACCATCAATATAGTAACCTAAAATGTGCATATTTAAATTATTATATCTACTACTCATTTCAACACCAGAAATATTATTTAAATTTCTTTCTCTTAAATAATCTACTGATTCGACATTGTCATGATCAGTAATAGCAAAATTTGTAATATTATTCTCATTAAGTTTATTAATTATTGTTTCTACATCATATTCCCCATCAGAATATTTTGAATGAATATGAAAATCAAAATTTTGTACCATTATTATCACCTACAACATCATTTTAACACAAAAAAAATATTTACAAAATACTTGTTGAGTGTTATTATATAATTGCAATTTTTTTGCATTTAGGAGGAAAATATGATACATATTATTGAGCATTCCATTAAAGATACAATTGTAATAATACCTTTTTTATTTATTGCATTTTTATTAATGGAATATATAGAACATAAATTTAATAAAAAAACTAAAAATATAATTGAAAAATCCGGTAAATTAGGACCTTTGTTTGGTTCACTTCTAGGTATGTTTCCACAATGTGGATTTTCAGTACTTGCAACAAATTTTTATGCAGCAAACATTTTATCAATTGGAACACTTGTTGCTATATATTTATCTACATCAGATGAAATGCTTCCAATTATGATTTCAAAAGGTCTAAGTGCAGAAGATATAATAACTATATTAGTATTAAAAGTTTGTATAGCAATCATTGTTGGATTTATTGTAGATGCAATTTATCAAAAAACAAAAATTTCAAAAACAGATATTAAGCAAATTTGTAAAGAGGAACAATGTGATTGTCATCATGAAGGTATAATAAAATCAAGTATTAAACATACTTGTAATATTACATTATTTATTTTTATGACTACATTAGTTTTAACATTTTTAATAGAAACAATTGGTGAAGATAACTTATCTAAACTTTTATTGAAAGATAGTTTTTTTGGACCTTTTGTTGCAAGTTTATTTGGCTTAATTCCAAATTGTGCATCTAGTGTTATAATAACAGAATTATTCTTATCAAATGCTATTTCATTTGGTTCAATGATTGCGGGCTTACTAACTGGAAGTGGAATAGCCATATTATTATTATTTAAAATTAATAAAGACAAAAAAGAAAATTTAACAATTTTAAGTATTATTTATTTTGTTGGAGTTTTTTCTGGAATAGTTATTGATCTTTTAGGTATATGATTAATTTATTAAAAAATAAAAATATTAAAATTACTAAACCAAGAATAAAAATTTTAGATCAATTAAAAAAACCAATAACTATAAAAGAATTAAGTATTATAAATGATGATATTGATAAATCAACAATATATAGAATATTAGATTTATTTTTAAAAGAGAATATAATTAAAGTTGAAATTATAAATAATGAAAAAAATTATATTATTAATAACAATGAGCATGTACATTTTATTAATTGTATAAAATGTCATAAAAAAGAAAAAATTGATATTTGTCCTTTAAAAGAAATAAAAGATTTCAAAATTGTTTCACATAATATTTCAATTGATGGAATATGCAAGGATTGTCAATAAAAGAAAAGAGGGTTAATATGAAAAAAATTATGCTAGTAACAGGCGGTAGTTCAGGAATAGGTGCTATGACTTGTAAAATGGCAAAAAATTACCATGTCATTTTATGTTACAACAATGGAATTGAAAGAGCTGAAAAATTAGTTGATGACAACATAGAATTATATAAAATCGATATTTCTAATGAAGAAGAAGTAATAAATTTAAAAAAATATATTGAAAATAAATTTGGAACCATTGATGTTTTAGTTAATAATGCTGGAATCGCAATAGATACATTATTTGAAGATAAAACAGTAGAAAATTTTAAAAAAACTCTTAATGTAAATTTAATAGGAACTTTTTTAATGTCAAAATATATTGGTGAAATAATGTATAACAATAAAAAAGGTAATATTATAAATATTAGTTCAACTAATGGTATTGATACATATTATCCTATGAGTTTAGACTATGATGCATCAAAGGCTGGAGTAATTTCATTAACAAAAAATTTAGCTGTACAATATGCACCATATGTAAGAGTAAATACTATAGCACCAGGATGGGTTAATACAGAAATGAATAAAGAATTAGATGATGAATTTATAAATAATGAAAATAAAAAAATATTATTAAATCGCTTTGGTGAACCTGAAGAAATAGCGAAAGTAATTTTATTTTTAGCAAGTGATGATGCTAGTTATATTAATGGAACTGTAATTAGAGTTGATGGAGGTAATTATCAATGTTAGATAAAAATTTAATTGAACAATTTAATAAAATTGACGAAATTTGTGATAAAAATAGTGAAAATATTTTAAATGCATTTAGAAAATATAATTTATCTGAAGTACATTTTAATAGTACAACTGGATATGGTTATAATGATATTGGAAGAGATGTTATAGAACAAATTTATGCTGAAGTATTAGGAGCAGAAGATAGTTTAGTTCGTAACCAATTTATATCTGGTTCACATGCGTTAACAGTGGCATACTTCGGTTTATTAAGACCTAATGATACAATGCTTTCAATTTCAGGTCTTCCATATGATACACTTCATGAAGTTATAGGGATTAAAGAAAATAATAGTTCATTAAAAAGTTTTGGTGTTAAATATAAACAAATTGAATTAATTAATGATGATTTTGATTATAAAAAAATAATAGAAACATTAAAAAATGAAAAAATTAAATTAATTACTATTCAAAGATCTAAAGGATATTCAACAAGAAAAAGTATTAATATTGAAAAAATTAAAAAAGTTTGTAATGAAATAAGAAAAGTAGATAAAGATGTAATAATAATGGTTGACAATTGTTATTGTGAACTTGTTACAGTTGAAACACCATTACATGTTGGAGCTGATATAATTGTTGGATCATTAATAAAAAATCTTGGTGGTGGAATTGCTCCAAACGGTGCATATATTGCTGGTAAAAAAGATTTAGTAGAATTATGTGCTGAAAGATTAACAGTTCCTGGATGTGGTAAAGAAGTTGGTCCATCATTAGGAATTAATAAAAGTTTTATTCAAGGATTATATTTTGCACCAAGTGTTGTAGCTAGTAGTTTAAAAACAGCAATTCTTGCAGCATATTTGTGTGAAAAAGAAGGTTACGATGTTGAACCAAAATATAACGAAGAAAGAGTAGATATTGTTCAAAATATTATATTTCATGATCCAAACAAATTAATAAAATTTGTTCAAGAAATTCAAAAATATTCAGCTATTGATTCATTTGCAACACCTGTTCCAACAGATATGCCTGGTTATAGTGATCAAATAATTATGGCATCAGGTTCATTTACTCAAGGTTCATCTATTGAAATATCATGTGATGGTCCTATTAGACCACCATATATAGCATATTTACAAGGTGGACTAACATTTAATTATGGAAAAATAGCTGTAACTAATGCAATTAAGGCTTTAAAAGAAACTGAATAGTTTCTTTTTTTTGTTACATAATAAAATAGGTGATAACATGAAACTAGAATTAGGACGTTTTTTTAAAGAAATATATTTTGATAAAACTAGACAAATAAGTTATGAAGAACTTGAATTTTTTTTGAATAATTGTATTTTTTTTAATTAGTAATTATTGTATAATTAAATTGAGGATGGTAGTATGAAAATTATAAAAAAAATATTCACTATATTTTTATCAATATTATTAATTTTTCTATTTTTATTTTTAGCATTAACAATTAATTTAGAATCATTAGCAATAGATAATATTAATGATAATATGGTAAAACCACAAATTACAGAACAAATAATAAATGTTATAAAAGAAAAATACCCTAATTTTGATGATGAAAAAATACAAAAATTAAAAAATGAATTATTATCTAATCCTGATATTGATGAAATAACAAAAGTTTATATTCAAAATATTATTGATAATACATTATCAAAAACAAATAATAATATTCCAAATACAAAAGAAGATATAATTGCAATAGTTAACAGACTAAATTTATCAGATAGTCAAAAACAAATAATTATAGAAGAGATTAATGAAACAGAAATTGAAACAGTATATAATAAAATTGAAATAGAAGTAGAAAAGAAACTTGATCAAAATAATATTAAGTTTATAAAAATTTATAATTTTCTTATTTCAAATATGTTTAAATATTGCTTAGTAGCATTAATAATTTTATTATGTATAATAATAATATTATTGGCAGATTATTTTATGCTGAATTTAGGTATTAGTATTATGATGTCATCTTTTATGATAGTACTTTTGTTACCTAAAATTTTGTCTGAAATATCAAAAAAATATGAAATAATAAGAAATATTAATATTGCGAATATTACAAAATATGGTTATTTATATTTTATAATAGGAGCAGTTTTTATCATAACGCATTTAATATTTATGATAATAAAAAGGAGTAAAAAATGTTCACAGGATTAGAAATGTTTGAGGAAAATTTTCCTAATAAAATATTACAAGAAAAAATTAATAATTTTAATATAAATAATAACGATAATACTTATAAAGAACTAATCAAAGAATTAGAACAATCTATATTTTTGTTTCCAATATTAAGTAATAATACTGATATTACTGGATTTATATTAAATGAAATAGATAATCAAAAATATATATCAATTTTTTCAAATATGGATGAATTTAATAAATGGTATAAAGATTATGAATTAAATTTTATGTTTTATTCAATCAATGAAATTTGCACATTAATTAATGATAAAGAAAATCAGTATATTGATGGATTTATCATTGATCCTTATGGATTAAACATGATTTTTAACAAAGAATTAATAAAAATGAGAATTTCTGAATAAATTCTTTTTTTTTGCTCATAATAAATTAGGAGGATTTTATGAGAAAAAAATTTTTTGAAGATTTAATAAGTGGATTAAAAGACGAAGATTTAAAGAAAGTAATAAATGAATTAAATAACTAGTTATGTTATAATATAATTGGAGGCATTATGAGAAAAATATTAATAACATTAACTAATTTTATAATATTTACAGCTATTTTAATTTTTGTAATAGTTTTAAGTATAAAACAAATAACTGTAGATACTTTATACAACACGATGCTCACACAAAAAATAAGACAAAGTATAACACAATTTAATTCAAATATTGTTGTTACCGATGATGAAATTAAAAAAATATTAGAAAAATATATTATGATTGTAACATCAAACGAAGATATATCAGTAGAAAAAGAAATTATAGAAATAATAGATAAATATAATTTAACAGATGAAGAAAAAAAAGAAATAATTAAAATATCTGAAGAAGAAGTTAAAACTATGAAAAAAAATATAATTAATCAATATAATCAATCTGATAAAGAAAAACAAATGATTAAATTATATAACTTTTTAAATAGTTCTTTAATAAAGATTATTTTATGTTTAATTATTATTATAGGTATAATAGTATTAATGATTTTACAAAAATCAATATTTGAATGGATTATTAAAATGGGATTTAATTTATTAATTATAGGTGCTAGTTTTATATTTGTTTTTCCTTCAATTTTAAAAGAAACATCAGCTATAGAAATAAATTATTTATCTATTACAAATTATGGTACAAAAATTGCTGCTTTAGGTTTGATTTTAAATATAATTTATTGTTTAATTGAAACAATTAGAATTAATTTTTTCTATAATGAAGAAGAGGAATAACCTCTTCTTTTAATTATGTTAAAATATGTAAATTTTAGCACTCTTCCTTGACAAGTGCTAAAAAGTAATGTATAACTATATATAGCTGATAAAAGGAGAGATACAAAATGAAAAAACAGTTTAAATCAGAATCAAAACGTTTATTAGATTTAATGATAAACTCAATTTATACTAATAAAGATATATATTTAAGAGAATTAATCTCAAATGCTAGTGATGCTCTTGATAAATTATATTATCAATCATTAACAGCAAAAGATATTAAAATAGATAAAGCAAAATTAGGAATTAATATTGAACTTGATAATGAAAATAGAGCAATTATCATCCAAGATAATGGTATTGGTATGAGTGAACAAGAACTAGAAACAAACTTAGGAACAATTGCCAAAAGTGGTTCATTATCATTTAAAGAAGAAAATCAAGATCAAACTGATGTAGATATTATTGGTCAATTTGGTGTAGGTTTTTATTCTTCATTTA
>CAJGDV010000003.1 GCA_904502155.1 uncultured Bacilli bacterium | reverse complement strand
CTTGCTTTTACATTACCACTTGCATCTTTAATTACTAATTTTGCTCCTGGTAATTCATTTTTTGTTGTTATATCTCTTTTAGAGATTTTAACTTTAGTAACTGTTGGTTTTTTCTCATTGTACATAACTACGCTAGCAACAGTTCCATCAGCTTTTACTGTGAATTTAATACATTCAGTTTTAAGTTTATAACCACTTGGTGCTTGTGTTTCACATAATGTGTAATTTCCAGCAGCTAAACCTTCAATGTATTTTGGTTCGTTTGTACTAGTCCAACTTGCTTTTACATTACCACTTGCATCTTTAATTACTAATTTTGCTCCTGGTAATTCTTTTTTAGTTGTTATATCTTGTTTAGATATTTTAACTTTAGTAGTTATTTTATCTTTTTTTGCATTTACTTTTATTGAAGCAGATGCAGTTTCAGTTTTTGGATAAGTTACACCTGGTGTAATATTTTGAATTTTTGATTGAGATGGCTTATATAAATAAGCAGCTTGTTTTGTTCTTGATCCTTTAACACTCATTGAAAGTGTAATTTTTTGACCTTCTTTAATAACATCTGAAGGAACTTTTATATATACTTTATCCCCAGATTTAACTGTTGATACTTTTGTTCCATTTGCGTTAACAACAAAAGCTCCAACATTTTGGCTTGCAGCAACACTAAAACTTTGAGAAGCCACATTTGATTTTACTGTAATTGCTTCAGAAATAAAATATTTCTTGTCACTTGTTAATTTCATTGTTGTACTTCCTGAAGATAATGATACATTTAATGTTACATCATTTGCTTTTGCACTTTTAGCTTTATTAACTAAATCCCAAACAGCTTTATGGACAGCATTATTGTTTTTAGGATTAGCTTGTCCTAAGTAAGTGTAAATAGCTAATTGTGTTATATAGTATTGTTTCATTTTAGAATCATTACCATATTCACCTTTAGTTCCTTTATAACCATTTGCAATAATGTATGAAATACCTGGTTCTAATCTCGCTGGATTTGACATTGTCACTCCCATTGGAAATTGATCTTGATATTCTGTACAGTATGCTAATGTTCCATCACTTGTATATTTAACTGGGAAACTATATGTTCCTCCATAGTTAATTTTACCAATTGATGAAACTTTTATTGAACTTGGATAAGATGATGCACTAACGCTTTGCATCCCAAGTGCAATAATTAAAGAAACTGTAATTAATAAACTAAATATTTTCTTTAAACTTTTCATAACCTTTTCCCCCTTAAAGAATATTAATTTACTTGGAACCTATATAACTTAACACAGTTTTATAGAATAACATAAAATTTATCTTATTACAATAAAATGTTATTTGATTTTGGCAAAATCTCCATTTGTAAATTGGATTATAATAACATAAAATCCAAAATAATGCAAATTCATCGAGCGAATTAATTATTTTGGATTCTATATTAGTACATTTTTTCCCAATTTGATTGGGTATATATAATTATATTAAATTTTATGATTTTGTCAAATTACAAAATAAAAAACTTGCCGAAGCAAGTTGTTTATATAAATGGTGTCCCGGAAGGGATTCGAACCCCTGACCGCTGCCTTAGAAGGGCATTGCTCTATCCAGCTGAGCTACCGAGACAAACTCGTTCTTTCAAATGAACAAGTCCATTATACAATAGAAAAAACACTATTTCAAGTCTTTTTTTAAAATTTTTTTATTTTCTACGTTAAAAATAACGCTTTTTACCTCAAAATTGTCCTCAATTGAGTATAAAATAGTATAAATTACCTCTTCAAGAATATAATTTTCATCTTCTAATATAGCCTCATTAAAATTTAAAATTAAATTTTCATCTTCTAATGTTGATGAAATTAGTTTAACATCATTATTCATAAAGGTCATTAAATTTGTCGTATAGGTACTTGTTTGATTTAATTCTTCAATTATTAATGTTAGTTTATCACGTGTATCATTCATGTATTTTGTAACTGGAACGTAATATGTAAGATCATTATATTTATTTAAGTAATAAACAGTAACATTTGTTACATCTTCTATATTATCTAAATCAAAAATCTTATTTATACCTATTTCCTTTGTTAATGGTGTATTATAATCAGTATTTAATATTTTATCATTAATAAAAATAATTATTCCATCAATATTTTCTTGTGATGTTAAAGAGTATGTTAATGATTCAATTACTTTGTTTTCATTTATTTCTAAAAGTGATGAATTGAAATTTATTTTTAAAATTTTGTCTTTTAATGAAATATCAATTATTTTTGTATTTGAAGAAATAACACTTTTAAAACCATTTGGTATTTTTTCTTCGTATTTTCCATCATTTATTAATATTTCAATTATTTCTTTGGCCTTATCTAAATCTGTTTTTCCTTCTAATTCAACTTCAGTTTTAGCTAAATAATTGTCTTTATCTATTAAATAAATGGGGGCTGGATAAACATTTAGGCCTGTGTATATTACTTCCTCCTTAATTTGTAATTCTTTTTTCTTTGTTGAAATTAGCATCACAAGAAGACATATTATTAAAAGTAATATTTTTGTTTTAAATTTATTTTTAATCATATTGTTCACCTATTTAATTTTATGAAAAAATCGCATTTTTTTGCGATTTATATTTTTATTTCATTTATTTTTAATAATTCTACTACTGCTGCTGCTCTACCTTTAACACCAAGTTTTTGCATTACATTCGATATATGATTTCTTATTGTTTTTTCACTTATACCTAATATTATAGCTATTTCTTTTGTAGAATTATTATTTATTAGAAGTTCAAAAACTTCTTTTTCCCTCTTTGTTAATATCATTTTCACACTTCCTATACCTTAATAGTATTTTATGAAGTTTAATGATATTAGTGCTATTTTGAACTTTGAAATTTGACTGTTATATACATTTTATTTTTATAATTTTCTTGAACTAATCTCATAATTTGGTTTGCTAACTTAGTATCATGTTCCTTCTTATCTACTACAACCTTAATTTGATTACCATCAATTCTAACAAAGACATTAGAACTTATTGCTTCAGATAATTTTTCTTCTAGTTTTTCTTGTTCACCTTTTATATTGCTTAATGATTTAATTTGTTCAAATGCATTATTTTTTTCATTTATAGTTGAATCATTACTTGCTAAAACACTTTTTAATGATTCCATTTCTTTTAAATATTCTTCCTCTGCTTCAATTCTAAGTGATACTAAAATTGTACTTTCTTCAACATCGTTAATTACTTCTTTTTCAGTTTCTTCAGTTTTAATTTCATTTGATTGAATCATCAAGTCACTAGGCATTGTTATATAATATATACTAAGTACAATAATTAAACTAAATAATGTTATAAACCATATATTTTGTTTGTTCATTATATTCCTCCATTATCTATTTAATTATATTAATTAAAATATTATATAGAACAAAAAAATAGTAGATATAATCTACTATTTATTTATTTCTTTGTTAGCAATTTCTTTTTCTAACATTTCAACAAATTCATTAATTTCCATTGAAACTGTTTCTTCGCTTCCATGTTTTCTAAAGCTAATTTTATTTTCATCTCTTTCAGCATTTCCTAAAATTAAATTATAGTTATATTTTTTAGTTTGTGCTTCTCTCATTCTATATCCTAATTTTTCTTCACGTGCATCTAATTTAACTCTTAATCCTTTTTCTTCAAGTAATTTAACTACTTTTTCAGCATATTCTAAATGATATTCATTTTTAACTGGTATTACATTAACTTGAACTGGTGCCATCCATAATGGGAAACATCCTGCAAAGTGTTCAATTAAAATTCCAATAAATCTTTCAATTGAACCATAAATTACACGGTGTAACATAACTGGACGTTTTTTAGAACCATCAGCATCGATATAAGTTAAATCAAATCTTTCTGGAAGTTGCATGTCTAATTGGATAGTTCCACATTGCCATTCACGTCCTAAAGAATCTTTAACTTTAAAGTCTAATTTTGGACCATAGAATGCTCCATCTCCTGGATTTAATACGAAATCTTTTCCAGCTTTTTTAAGTGCATCTTGTAAAATTTGTTCTGCTCTATTCCATGTTTCAATTTCACCAATAAATTTATCTTCTGGTCTTGTTGATAATTCAACATGGTATGATAGACCAAATAATTTATACATTCTATCAATAAATCCTACTAATCTTACGATTTCTGATTCCATTTGATCTTCTCTCATGAAGATATGTGCATCATCTTGTGTAAAATTACGTACACGGAATAATCCTGATAAAGCTCCACTAGCTTCATGTCTATGTACAAGTCCTAGTTCCCCACTTCTAATTGGAAGATCTTTATAAGAATGTAAGCTGTTTTTATAAACTAACATTCCACCTGGACAGTTCATTGGTTTGATTGCAAATGCTTTATCATCGATTTCACTTGTATACATGTTTTCTTTATAGTTAAACCAGTGACCTGAAATTTCCCATAATTCTTGGTTTAACATAATTGGAGTTTTGATGAATTCATATCCTTCTTTTCTATGTTCTTCATACCAGAAATCTTCTAATTGTTTTCTTAAAATCATACCATTTGGTAAGAAGAATGGGAATCCTGGACCATATTCACTAATCATGAATAATTCTAAGTCTTTACCTAATCTTCTATGATCTCTTTTTTTAGCTTCTTCTATCCAATCTAGATGTGCTTGTAATTCTTCTTCTTTTTCAAAACAAATACCATAAATTCTTTGTAGCATTTTGTTATTTGAATCACCTTTATAATAAGCACCACTATGTTTTAATAGTTTAAAGTTTTTAAGTAATTTAGTTGATTTTACGTGTGGTCCACGACATAGGTCAACAAATTCTTCTTGTTTGTATGCTGAAATAATTTCATCATCAGCTAAGTTTTCAATAATATCAATTTTGTATGGATCATTTTTAAACATTTCTAAAGCTGCTTCTTTAGATAATTCTAATCTTTTAATAAGTTTATCTTCTTTAACAATTTTTTTCATTTCTTTAGAAATTGCTTCTAAAATTTCATCATTAACAACTTTGTCTCCTAAGTCAATGTCATAATAGAATCCTTCTTCAATTACTGGTCCTACCCAAAAAAGTGCATCAGGATAAATTCTTTTTACAGCGTGTGCTAATAAATGAGCACAACTGTGATTTAATATACTTAATTGTTCATTTTCTTTTACGTTTACCATATTTTCTCCTTCTTTCTATTAAAAAAACGCCCCTTATATATTCTTTTAATATATAAGGAGCGTTAAAACGCGGTACCATCCTATTTTGTATCTTAATTTAATTATAACGGAATTACCGGAAATCTCTTTCGAGTTCTGCTCATGAGTAGTAATATTATATACTAGTTTGTTAGATTTCCACCATCACTAACTCTCTTTGAAACATCATATATAAATCAAGTCTCAATCCTCGCCATAAGTTAATTTTATCATATTTTATGTTTTTGTCAACTTATTTCTTTTTTATTGAATTACATTCTTTAATAAAAGTTTTATTTAAATCTAATCTATCATTCATATAATTACATAAATTTTTAATATAAATCCATTCTTTTTCTAAATCAATATTAGTATCATCATTGATAATATGATCAATGATTAATCTTTGACATTCTAATGATGCATAGTTTCGAAGTGGATTTGTACTGTGACAGTAACTTTTTAAATTAAGCCCTTGGTGCCCTAAATTTTGTGTTGAATAAATTGATGGCGGACACATCGCATTATATGTTGCTTTTAATTTCTTTATATCAATATTTGAACCACTTAGTTCAATGATTTTTTTCTTAACATCTTCACCATAACTACCAGTGTTGATTCGGTAAATAAATGGTATTTCAGGATGTTGATTAAAATAATCAGCAATATAATAATTTGTTAAAGTCATAAATTCCATGATTATTAAAGAACCAATAGATGGATCATATATTCCATTTGTATTAACATCTTTTTTAAGTTGTTTTAAGGCACGATATGTTTCTCTATTTCCTTCTGTTGAATGAAGTTTAATAGCTACATCTGCCATATTATTAATCATTTCTAATTCATCATAATTTTTACTTGTTGTAATCGTATTTACAATTTCATTATAATTATAATTTTTATCAACGTTTATTAAACAACGTTGAACACGGAAATCTAAACAATTCATATTTTGATCTAGGATAAAGAAATGTCCTAGTGCTGTTCTATCTTGATTTTCTTTTAATGTTAATGTTTTTGTAAGCCCTGGTGGTAACATTGTAATTACCTTTTGTGGCATATATATTGTTTCTGCTTTTTCATACGCCATATTATCTATTAATGATGCTCTTGGAACAAATGAAGCTACATCTGTAACAAAAACAGATAATAAATATGTTCCATTTTCTAATTTTTGTATTGAGCATGCGTCATCATATAATGATGTTCCTGGGCCGTCAATAGTTATAGTATATAAATTTCTTAAATCTAAAAATTTATTTTTATCTATTGTTATATTTTGTAGCATTTCTTTTGTAAAATCTATAGTATTATTTGGTTTAATATCATATTTATATGCTACATCATTAAGTGTTTTATTATTAACATCTTTTTTCTTGATATCTCCTATTAATTCATTTAGGAAGAAAAAGCTTTTTTGTTTTTCTTCATCTTTTCTATCTGATTCTTGAACATTTTTTATATTAGATTTTATTTTTTCTAATAATTGTTTTTCAAAATTAGATTCTGGTGTGAATTTAGGATTATCAATAAATAATTTGATAACTTTTTCATAATAAATAATATCCGGATTATATTCTTTAGATAATGATATTTTTATGTATTTATCAATTAATTCTTCTACTAAATATTGCCCATTTTCGTTTTTAGACATGATATACTTAGGAAATGTTTTTAATAGTTCAAATAAGTAATTATAATTTTTTAATTCATAAATAATATATCTTAAAACAGAAATATTATTATTGTTTGTTTCCTTAGTATCAACTATTTCTTTTTTCTCATTTGCTAAATTTAATAATGTGACATGAATAATTGATAATATTTTATTATAAATATTATTATCAGAATCAATTTGTCCTTTATATTTATTAAGTCTTGATTTACATAATTTAGTTGTTTTTTTCAATCCTGTAAGTATTTGTTCTTTATCTCTATCATCTCTAACATTTTCAAAATATCTAAATATTTTATATAGATATTTACATTTATCAGGATTTATATTTGGATTGATATTTTCTAATTCACTATTTAAAAAATTAAGTAAATCTTGTCTAGTTTTATATTCATTTTTCTTAAGTTGTTTTTTTAGTTCCTCCATTGGAACAAATGATTTGCTTTTTAAAATTTTGTTTAAATTCCCATACTCTTGCATAAAACGTTTCTCCCTACTTGTTTCTTAGATTTTTACTGATCAATTGTATATCATCAGTCATTTGCTTTATACGTTCCATAACTCTTCTTGCTTTAACAATTTCAATTCCATCTTTTGTCTTACTTAAATGTACTTCTAATTCTTCTAACGTTAGATTGGATGTAAAGCATGTTATGTACCCATTATTCATTCTATAATCTAATATAGTTGATAATATTTCGTCGCGCGCCCATGCTGTCAAATTCTCAGCACCGATATCATCAATGAATAAAATTGGAGTATTTTTAACTTGGTTTATTACTTGTTCTAGTTCATCATTATAACCGAATAATTGCTTAATATTTCTTAAAAATTCAGGCCAGAAAATAATGGTACTACGAACATTTTTTTTCGCTAGTTCAATAAGCATCGATGTAATAATATAACTTTTACCACATCCAAAACTACCATGTAAATAAAGTCCTTTTTTAACATCAGGATATTTCTTTATAAAATCGGTAATCCATTTAATTGCTTCGAATCTAGCAGCGTCATTAGTATATATAGATTTGATATTTGCATTTAAAAATCCTTCTGGTGTTTGATATAATGTTATTTTTTTTAAATGTGCGGTATCTTTTAGCATCTTGTTTTGGTATTTACATGCTTTATAACCGAAATTTAATTTGCCATCATGATGAGTTGGCAAATAAGCATAACCATGAACTGGATTTTTACATTCTAATAAATTTTTACAGTTTTTACAATTACCATATTCCTCGCAACTTTTTTCTAAAGTTGATGTGTATTTCATTAATACGGTTTTATCGAGTTTAAGTTTTTTAACAAACTCCTTAAATTCTTCGTTTTTAAGGGCATCATTAAAACTTTTTTCGAGATTATTATTTATGGTTGTAAGTAATCCTGTCTTTTTCAAACTTTCTTTTAATGATTCCATATTCCAACTCCTATAAACTGTTTAATAAATTTTCTATTTCATTAGATTTATCAATGTTTTCTTCAATTTCAATTTTCTTATCAAACCATTCAGGTGGTGTTTCAACCTTCACTACACCTTTAGTTTTTATAGTTGTTTTTGTTTGTTTGCTTTTTCTGTTTTGAGCTTCAGTTCTTGCAAAGTTCATAGCTTCACTAACTGTTTGGATATTTCTTCTTTTCCAATCAGCTCCAATTGTTGTCGCAAAATTCTTGTTTAATGTATTTTTTTCATCACTTAATATATATGATAAAAGAACATTAATTACTCCTGGATTTAGTCCTACATTAATAGCTAATGAATTTAAAATATCTATATGTGTATCAGATAATCTCTTAACTTTTAGTCTTGAACAAAGATATGAAACATTATCTGTTGTTTCAAATACATATATATGTTTAGCATCCTTATCTTTAGGATTAATATCTTCCCTTAGATTCATAGGTTGCGTTCTTTTTTGGATAGTTGGCAATAAATTATTACTTTCAAATTTATAATAAGCTGAAAAATTATTTATTAATAACTTTTCGTCTATAACATTTTTTCCTTTTATTGATTTTGATATTAACTCTCTTGTTGTAACATCATTATATCTATATAAGAAAGTAAGCTTACATAATAATTCTTTTGTTGATTCTGGAACTATAATATTATTAGAAACAACATCTGGTGTTGATAATAATATTCTATCAATATCAACTGAGGATTTTATTTTGAATTTTGAATAATTTTTCTTTCTTATATTTTCAATATCTACGCCTACATTATCAATAACATTAAATTTTGAATGAAATGGCGTTGATATATCAACATATCCATCAGTTTTTATTGATGGTATTATAAACTTATGTTTAGCCTTATCATAATCAGCTTTACCAAGTGCACTATATAGAGCACTACATAAAAGTGGATTTCTAAAAAACTCACTTGGCGCTAATGGTGAAAATAATTCAATACGATAATCATTTAATTCACTGGATTGTCTTACATATGTTTTAATTAGTCCTATAGCTTCTAAATATTTTCTAGCATCTTCCACTTCGCTTAATGAAAGACCCATATAATTTACTAATTGCTTATGATTTGTTACTTCTGATAACAAAGAACTTTGATCTAAATAAGTCCAAAAAGTAAAATAAAGATTAATAGCCATAGCACCAACAATAGGTTGATATAAGATTGTTAGAATATTTCTATCACTATCATGCAAAATAGTTCTATTTATAACTGTAAAAGTATCTTGTAATTTTAAATTATTTTGCACCTCACATCATCCCCTTTAAATCAAGATATATTCTATCACAAATATTTTTATAAAAAAAGAAAAAAAGCCCAAAAAAATACTTTTGTTCTTTTTTATAATATAAATATCAAATCAAAAGAAGCCATACTATCACCTAATTAAATTATACTACAAAAAAGCCCAAAAAAAAAGAGAAAACTCTCTTTTATAAATTAACATTATGATAAACATTTTGAACATCTTCAACATCATCTAACATTGTTAAAAGTTTATCAAATACTTCTTTATCATCACCAGCTAAAGTAACTGTATCTTTAGGAATTAATGTAATTTCATCAACGTCAAAATTAACATCATCTTTAACTGCTTTTATAGCATCTTTGATTTTAAACAAGTCTTGTGGTTCACCATAAACAACTACTGAATCATCTTGCATTTCAATATCAGCATCAATATCAGCCATTATTAAAGCTTCCATAACAGCATCTTCATCTAATCCTTTAAATGATACAACACAGTTGTTATCATACATATATGATACACTACCCATTGCACCCATTTTAATATGTGTTTTGTTTACAACTGCACGTAAATCAGAAACACTTCTATTAACATTGTCTGTTAAACATTCAACGATTAATGTTGAACCTCCAGGTCCAAACATTTCATATGTGTTTTTGATATACGATTCATCAGCACCACTGTTAACTTTATCGATTGCTCTTTTAATAATATCCCCAGGTACTTGTTCTTTTTTAGCACGTTCAACTAATCTTTTTAAACTTGCATTACTTTCAAGTTCAGTACCACCTTGTTTAGCTGCTAGATAAATTTCTTTTGCATACATTGAGTAAACTTTACCTTTTGCAGCACCAGTTTTTTGTATACTAGCTTTTCTTACTTCATAAGCTCTTCCCATAATTTCACTCTCTTTCGCCTTATATATATTACTAAATTTTAACTAATTTGTAAACTATAAATAAAAATCATCTTCGATTTTTAATTCGATTCCAACTTTATTACATAAAGCTTTGTAAAAAAATTTTGTCCCTTTATTTTCAGAATATAATGGGTAACATATAATACTTGTTAATTGTTCACCATATATTGTAAATTTTAATTTCTCACTAATAAAGTTTCCACCTTTTATTTGCATAACATAATCACCAGGTTTTAAATCCATTCCTAGTTCTTCACCATTTTTAATTTGACATATTTTTTTATCATTAAGATAAACATTATAAGGACAACCCTTATCTGCTACACAGTCTCTTCTTTTTAATTTAATCATAATTATTCTCCATTTTGAGCTTTTTTAAGAGCATCTTTAGCTGCTTCTTGTTCAGCTTCTTTTTTACTATGAGCTACACCAGTACCATAAAGAATGTTATCTATTTTAACATTTACAGTGAATGTCTTATTGTGTGATGGCCCTTCCTCATTTACTACAACATATTCTAAACTTCTTTTATCAGTTTGAACTAGTTCTTGTAATACTGATTTATAATCACTAAAGAAATCTATTTCTTTCTTTTCTATTAGAGGAATAATATTTTTATAAATAAAATCTTTTACTGTTTGTAAACCTTTATCTAAATATAATGCACCAAGGAAAGCTTCAAATACATCTGCTACAATTGCTTTTCTGAATTTCCCTCCTGATTCAGTTTCTCCTCTACCTAATAAAATATATTCATTCATACCTAATCTGATAGAATATTCATATAAAGCATTTTCACATACATAATGAGCACGAAGTTTTGTCATTGTACCTTCTTCATGTTCTGTATTTTTATATAAATATTCACTCATAATAAGTTCTAATACAGCATCTCCTAGATATTCTAATCTTTCATAACTAGTTGTTTTTGTTTCATTAGCATACGATGTATGTGTGAATGCTTTAATATATAAACTTTCTTTTTCTGTCTCTATTCCTAATTTGTCTAAAAATTCCATATAATCACCATCTTCATTATATCAAAAAAATCTTATATTTAATAATTTATTTTACTTTTAATGTAAATTATATTATAATTATGTTGGTGGATATATGAAAAAATTATTAATAAAACTAATAAAAATGTATCAAAAAATACCTGGTAATTTTCATTATAGTTGCCGTTTTTATCCTACATGTTCTCATTATGCTATTGATGCATTAAATGAATATGGGACTATTAAAGGCAGTATACTTAGTATATGGAGAATTTTAAGATGTAATCCATTTTCTAAACCAGGTTATGATCCCGTAATTAAAAGGAGTGAAAAAAATGAAAAAGCTAATTAATATTTTATTAATTTTAATTCTTTCATTACAAACAACAGGATGTTTTAAAAGTGATACCATGGAAGATATTACCATTTATTCTACTGTTTATCCTATTGAATTTGTAACTGAGCAATTATATGGAGATTATGCTGAAATTAAAAGTATTTATCCTGATGGTGTTATTACAGAAGAATATGTTTTAACTAAAAAACAAATTAAAGATTATAGTGATTCGGAATTATTTATTTTTATAGGACTTAATAAAGAAAAAGATTATGTAAAAGAATTTTTTAAATATAATAAAAATATTAAAATAATTGATGCAACATCTAGTATGGAAATTCTTAATAGAACTGAAGAATTATGGTTAAACCCATCAAATTTATTAATGCTTGCTCAAAATATTAAAAATGGATTTAATGAATATGTAACAAATCATTATATTAAACAAACAATTGAAAATAATTATGAAGAACTAAAATTAGAAATATCTAAATTAGATGCAAACATAAGTTTACTAAAAGAAAATGCTACAAATAATAATTTAATTGTAACAGATGATTTATTCTTATATTTATCTAAGTTTGGATTCAATATTATTTCATTAGATGAAGATACTGCTACAGAAAAAACATATAGTACAGCTAAACAACTTCTTTTAGATGGAACTTGTGAATATATTATTTCTCCAGTTAATGAAGAACTTACTGATAATGTTAATACGATTGTAAAAGAAACAGAAGCTGAAATATTAGAATTCCATACTTTAACAAATATAAGTGAAACTGAAAGAAATAATAAAAAAGACTATTTATCATTAATGAATGATAATATTGAATTATTAAAAAATGAATTATATAAATAAAAAAAAACGAAATATTTTTCGTTTTTTTTATATCAATTTTTTAATAAATTCAGGCATTTCAGTGTTAAATTCCATTTTATTTTTATTAATAGGATTAATTAAAATAAGTTTATGTGAGTGAAGACATAATCTTTTTACAGGATCAGTTTTAGCACCATATTTCTTATCACCAACAATTGGTGTATTCATATCTGACATAGCCACTCTAATTTGGTTTTTACGGCCTGTTTCAAGATTAATATCAAGAAGCGAATACTTTTTATTACTTTTAATAGTTTTATAATTTGTAACAGCTTTCTTACCTAAATTTGGAGATGTAGAATATACTTTCAAATTATTTTTTTCTATTAAATAGTTAATTATTTTTTTACTTTTTACTTCAGGTTTACCTTCAACAACAGCAACATAACCTCTATATACTGCAAGTTCACTCCAATTATTTTGATACATATTTTTTATTGTTTCATTTTTAGCAAAAACAATTAGACCTGATGTTTCTCTATCTAACCTATGAATTACAAAAATACGAGCATTTTTGTTTTTAACTTTAACATATTCACTTACTATGTTATATAATGTTTTTTCTTTTTCATTTTCAGCCTTTATTGTCAACATAAAAGCAGGTTTATTTACAACAATAATATCTTTATCTTCATAAATAATATCTACTCTACTATCAATATCATTTTTATTAAATTCTTTTATTTCAACTGTATATCCTGGTAACAAAGGATAATTGTATTTAGTTATATTTTTACCATTTACATAAATTGCACCTTTTGTTAATAAAGTTTTTGCCTTTTTATGAGATTTATCTAATACATCAGTTAAAAAATCAATTAATATCATTGCTTCATCAATTGTATATTTATTTTTCATAATGCCTCCTTCAAAAATATTATAACATAAAAAAAGAGAATTACTTCTCTCTTAATAATTTAACAATATTAATATTTTTTATACGCTTAATATTAAGAGTATAAACAAATAACACCATAATAACTGATACTGCTAAAACGAAAAATTGTTCACTAACACCATACGTTAAATAATCAACACCATTATTAAGATTTATATTAATATAGTTATTAAAAACTCCAACTAAATATTGCGTTAAATAATTAGCACCTAAGAAACTTAAAACTAAGAAATATAAAGACTCAAAAATAAAGATATTTCTTAAACTTGCATCTCTAGCACCTAATAATTTAAATACTTGAATTTCTTTATTCCTAATAATAATACTTTGTTTAAAATAACTAGAAAACATAAGGAAAGCAATAATAGTACAAATTATAGTACCATATTTACCAATAATATCTAAAATGTCTTTAATTATAGCTAAACTCTTAATATTTTCAGAATAACGTGTTACAGAAATAACATTATTACCAAAAGTTGGATATAAATCAAGTAACATTTGTTTTTCTAAACTATCTGTACTTAATTCTATTGTTGTTAAAGCTTTAGGAATTAAGTTTTTTACAACATTATCAGAATATAAAATTGTGTTTTCTAAACTCGTATCTTGTAATATACCAACTATTTTATAATCATAAAATGTTGAAGAAAAAGAATTATTTATTATATTAGTTTTTACACTTTTAGTTCCAAATTGTCTTTCTTTAACGAATTCTTCATTAAATACATTTAAGTCTAAATTAGGATCAGCTTTTAAAGCCTCTTCTAATCTTATTTTATAACCATCTTCTAAGATTTTATTCATAAGGTCAAGTGTTATTATTATTTCATTATTTTTTAATGTCTTAACGGTATTTAAACCATAATCTGTATATACAAATACTTCTTTATCTAGATATCCAAAATTATTAACAATATATGTTACATCTTTATGATTAATTTTAGTTGATTTATTATATATATTTCCACCAGTTAAATTTAAATTACTGAAAAAACCTGGTTTAACATAAACAGCATTATATGAATAATTAACAAGATTATTAAATTGTGATAAATTATTTTTAACATCATCATATAATGTATTTTTAAGTCCTTCTATACTACTTAAATCATCATTTTTAATACCAGATACTATATATGTACCTAAATTAGTAATTGTTATTTTTTTACCATCATTAATTAAATTTTCATAAGATTCAGGTTTATAAATAACATTATTTGAATCTACAACACCATTTTTAACAATTTGATCTGCAACAAACTTAGTAATAACAATTTCATTATTATTTGTAGGCATTCTACCTATCACACTAAAGTTTTTATTTGTTTCAACAAAATTTAACTCCATACCATCAATATAATATGCTATATCATTTTTAATAGCATAAGGAAATGATATAGATGGAGTTTTAAAGTTTTTTAAAATCTTAACATGTCTATCCCAAGATACACCAGTAGTTTGTTCGATATTAGTTATATCTTCATCATCAAATCCTATTTGATTATTTTCACTTGAATTATTTATTATGCTATTTTTTATATTAGCATATTTATCATAAGCATTATTATATTTAATTAAACTAATTTTATTTGAAGCATCACTTTCAAGCATTTTAGTATGTTCATTTAATATATTTAAGTCCATATTAGATTTCATAATACCTAAACAAACAAATGACAATATCATAAAAAGTAAAGTAAATATTAATTTTAATTTATTAAATCCAAAACTTTTAAAACTTAATTTCATTGCTTGTTTAAAAGGCAATTTAGATTTTAAAAGACCAAAATTCTCAACAACAGGTGCAATAATAGAAACATTTGAATCATCTATTATAGCTCCATCTTTAATAGTAAAAATTCTATCTCCATATTTTTTAGCTGTCTCTTCATCAGCAGTAGCTACAATAACTAATTTGGTTTTACTCATTCTTTTTAAAAGTTCAAAAATTTCACGGTTACCAATACTATCTAGAGCACCAGTTGGTTCATCAGCAAGTAACATATAAGGATTTTTTACAATACTTCTAGCAATAGCTACTCTAGTCTTTTCAAGATTTGTTAAATTTCTTACTAATCTTTTTTCTGATACACCATTTAAACCAACTGCATCTAATATTTTTCTTAATTCGCCTTTTCTTAATTTCTTTTCTTGTAAATCTAGGGCTAATGTAATATTAGCAGCAATCGTTTCATCTTCAAATAAATTATTATCTTTAAATAAGAAACCAACATATGTATTACGGTAATTATCAAGTTCAGAAGATTTAAAATCATTAACATTTTTACCATTAAAAATTAATTGACCTTCTGTTAATTTATCTAACCCACCTAAAATATTAATCATTGTTGATTTACCACTTCTAGCATTTCCTACAATAAATATTAGTCCACATTTATTGAATTTAATACTAACTTGTCTCATTGCAAAATTATCTTTCATTCTACTATATTTTTTGCTAGCATTAACTAGTTCGATCATACTATCACCTATTATAATTTTACCATAAAAAAAAACTAATTAATAGTTTGATTAAATCTTTTTACAAAAGATTTAACATTTTCATTAACTAGTTTTTCATTTTTTATATTATTAGTTATTATATCCCATTCATCAAGTTTAGTATTAACATTATAAAAATCTTTAATATTTTTCTTCCCATACACCATTAATTTAATAATCTCATCTTTACCATAACATTCTTTAACAGCATTATAAATTTTTTGACCATTTACATATGACGGATTTTTTTTATAAAAATCTTTAATTTTTAAATTCATAATATCTAATGCTATTCCTTCAATAAATCCTTCATTAGCAAGAACATCAAATCTTTCACCAGTTTTCAAATCAGCATATGTAATACCATTTCTTTTATATACATTATCGCCTTTAAATATTATTGCATTTTCAAGACCACACATACCATGACCTAAAAATTCATGGGCTAAATTAGCACTAAACAAATCTTTATCATGTTTACTTTTAACAATAATAAATGCTTGTTTTGAAGTTGATAAATACATCCCATCAATAAAATCTTGATTTTTATCTAAATCAGATAATATTTCTGAATTATAAATTTTAGTAAGTTTTGAATAAATATTACTTAAATTTTCATCAGTCCATTCATAAAAGTATGAATGTGTAATAAGCTTATAAAGTAAATATTTATACTCATCACCATAAAACTCTATTCCATAAGGAATTATTTCATTTAAAGATTTTTTTATATTACTGCTATTGTTTAATAAGTTGTACATATTCTCTCTCCTATATAATAAAAAAAACCTAAATATAGGTTTAATTTTTTAATGGCGGAGACAGAGGGATTTGAACCCTCGCACCAGTTACCCGATCTACACCCTTAGCAGGGGCGCCTCTTCAGCCTCTTGAGTATGTCTCCAAATGACTACAAACTCATTTTACATTATATTGATATTCGTGTCAATACTTTAAAAGAAAAAAAGACATTATTTTGTCTTTATTTATTTAATTTCTTAATTTTCTCTTGCATAGATTTATCAAGTTTTAATCCTTGTGTAACTAGTATTTCACAATAAAATTTATATTTATCATAAACATCTAAAGGTAAATTAAATCTTTCCTTTTGTCTTATTTCTATAAATTTTAAAAGGTCTGTACCAAACTGAAATGATCTTGCATAACAATCACATGCCATTTCCATTATATCTAGTTCAGTCATATTACTAGGATTATCATGATACTCTGGGTGATGACTATTATTTTTCCAATGAATTGAAATTGCTTTTTTCATAAATTCATCCATTTGTGTATTAGCATTTTTCATTCCATCGTTATCTTTTGGTATTGAAATAAATGACATTATTTCTTCATAGTTTAATTTAGAATTATCATGAACAGAACATCTTTTTAAAAGTTCAAGTGCTAAATCCATTTCACCTATTTCAAATAAATATTTATATAGTACTTTACCACTTTCTAAAACTAATTGTTTATGAAGTAATGTATCATCAATAAAAGTTTCAATATCTCTAATCATTGTCTCACCACCAATCGATAACATATTATAGCACATAATATTTTAATTGCAAAATTAAATTATAAAAAAACTATCCTTTCGGATAGTTAATTTCTAAATGGTGACCCGTACGAGATTCGAACTCGTGAATGCATGCGTGAAAGGCATGTGTGTTCAGCCGCTTCACCAACGGGCCATAATCTTATAAAAAACTAAATGGTGGGCCTGAATGGACTTGAACCATCGACCTCACGCTTATCAGGCGTGCGCTCTAACCAGCTGAGCTACAAGCCCATCTAATTTTTCCAAATGACTATTTCATTATATAGTATTTTTTTCATTTTGACAAGTCTTTTTTGAGAAAATTTTGATTTTTTTCTTTTGTTGTTAAGGGCTTTCCTCAACAGCAAATTCATTATAACAAAGAAATTTAAGTATTACAACACTTTTTTTAAAAAAAATTAAAAAAAATGCTATTTTTTTGATTTTTCAGCATTTTTTATAAGTTTTCTAAAGATTTTGTAGCTATTTTCGCATTCTAAAAGCTCAGGATGCCATTGAACTCCAAGGTGAAATTTCTTATTTTTATTATAAATAGCTTCAATTATGCCATCATTTGATAAAGCACACACTGAATTTTCACCAGAATTTTTAATATGATAATTATGTCTACTATTAACTAATATCTCTTTTTCTCCAATAATTTCACTTAATAAAGTATTTTCTAATATTTTAATGTAATGATCTTGAAAGTGATTAGTATCGTTTTTTATGTTTTCTGTATTTGCCATTAATTGCATTCCAGCACAAATGCCTAAATATGGTATATCTTTTTCTAAAGCATAATTATATATATATCTTTCATAACCATATATTCTAAGTGCACCTGGTTTTATAATAGCATCACATATACTAAGTGATTTTCTCATATCTTTTAACTCATCAATACTAAGATTAGGAATATCACATATTTTACTATTATAATAGTCTACAGACTGAGAAGGAAATAATCCTACAGGAATACCACCACATTTATTAACTTTATCTATAATACCCTTAAAAACCTCATATATATAGTCTCCATCTTTATCTTTATATGGCCATTCTACTATTCCTATTATAGGTTTCATATTATCACCATTAAATTATATGATGAAAATAAAAAAACATTCCATTAATGGAATGTTTAATTTTAAAATGGTGTCCTGTTAGGGACTCGAACCCTAGACCCACTGATTAAGAGTCAGTTGCTCTACCAACTGAGCTAACAAGACGACTACATGTCTAATTATACTACTAAAAAAATATTAAAACAATAAAAATACAAAAAAAAATTAAACTTTTCAGTTTAACCTTTTTTTACTTGCCACATCGCCACAACATCACAGTTACTACTATGTGGAGCAGGATTTGGCATTTGCATTTTAACAATCATTGGAACTTTAAATGCTTGCCCGAAAGCAACACAAGTACCTGGTTGTAATGTTTTTTGTTTTTCAACAATTTCTTCACTAATATTAGGAAGCATTTTTTTAATGTACTCTAAATCACGAGGGTGATTCATTTTAAATATTAAGAAATTACTACATTGTGATATAACAGTATCAGAAATTTCAACTGGACGTTGTGAAATAAGGTTGAAAATAAGACCATATTTACGCCCTTCCTTAGCCACACGTTCAAATATGTTATATCCAAGTAAGAATTTATCGTTATCAGCTTGTACATAACGATGCGATTCTTCTAAGAATATATGAAATGGTATAGAAGCTCTTACATTTAAACGTTTTGTAAAGTCAAATAACATTTTTGTATAAATTTTAGTAACACTTTTTGCAAATGTATCATCAACTTCTTCAAGGTTGAAATTTATAATTTGTGCTTTTTTACCATTAAATGAAATTAATGATGCAATATAATTTTCAAGTGAAATAAATTGAGGATATCTTAAGAATTCACTATTTTCACCAATTACTAATGCATGAAGACGTACTTTTAAAGTAATAGCCTCATCATACATTTTATCATTTCTAAGTAATCCTTCACTAATTAATGTAAATGATAGAGCTTTTTCAAGATCTTCTAAAGTATAGTATTTAGTTGTACTTGGTTCATATACATCTAATTCTTCATCAATAAATGAAGAAACATATTCAGTCATAAGATTACTTTCAGGGAATTGACCTGATGTATCAATAACGAATAATTCTCTAAATTTACGAGTGTACCCTACACCTTTAACAACAGTTTCTAGATTAAATTCTTCTGTTGAACAATTTGCAAGTACAGCATAAACGTCATTTCTTTTACTAGCACATGTTTGGTTAGTAAATAAAATTGCCATAATAGCCTTTGCAATAATATGATTACAATATCTATGTGACACTTCATCATCACTTGCAAAGATTGATACTAATTTAAGCATTCTTTCAATTATTGTTAATTGTGAATGCGTATCAGCTTCTAATAACAATGCCCAATCATCACGACCTAAAAGCCAAATTGGAATTCTCATTATATTTGATGCATCAGCACTTTTATTAGTAGTATAAAATTTAAAATTGTAATTAGGATTAATTTTATTAATTTCTCTAAATGCATTATGATATTCTCCATAAGCATCGAAAATAAAGAAATTAGATTTAAATGGCATAACATTAGGGTTAGTAAATACGTTTTGTAATAAACGTGCTACCCCACAAGATTTCCCACTCCCTGTATTACCAAAAACAGCCATATGATTTGAGAATAAAGCATTAATATCCATTCTAATTGGATAATCATCATATAGTGGAGAAACTCCAAGTACCATACTTCCTGGATTATCTTCCCCAACAATTAAACCTACTTCATCACGAGTAATAACACGTAATTGAGCTTGTAAAGTTGGTTTTCTAATAACCCCAGGTATAAATTTGTTATTAACAACTTCCCCTAAAAATCTAACTTTAACAATTTTTTTATCAATATCTTCTACTTCACCTAGAATTTTTTTATTTTCATCATCAAAGATAACATGCATATTCATTAAGTTTTGAGCTACCGGAGTACCATCAGGTATTTCAATATGCGCTAAATTGTCTGTTAAATAAACTATCTTTCCAAACATAAATTTCTTCCCTTCTTATTCTATATTAGTTCTTCTATTTGTTCTATAATATCTTCGTCTAATTCTTTAATAATTTCCATGATTTCAAGACTCTTACGACATAGTCCTAATTTGTCTTCATAATATAAAAGTTTATTTTCAGTATCTTTAATTTGTTTATGAATAGCATTTCTACTAGTATTATAGTTTTCTGCTATTTCAGCCAAACTTAAGTTATTGAAATAATAATTTTCAAAATATTCTCTCTGTTTATCTGTAAGTAATGCACCATAATAGTCATAAAGTCCAGATAAATATATTTCTTTATCCATTGCATTTTTCATGATATTTCCCCCATTATTCATCTAAATCCTTAAACAATCCATATATGTATTTTTCAATATCAAATACTCTAAGATCATCAAGTTTTTCTCCTAAACCAACAAATTTAACAGGAATATCAACACTTTCTTTAATAGCAAGAACAATACCACCTTTAGCAGTACCATCTAATTTAGATAAAACAATACCTGTAATATTTGTAATTTCTTTAAAACTTTTAGCTTGGCTAATACCATTTTGACCAGTAGTAGCATCTATAACTAATAAAGTTTCACAAGGAGCACCAGGAATAATATTTCCGATTACTTTATTTACTTTATCTAATTCTTTCATAAGATTTACTTTATTTTGTAATCTACCAGCAGTATCAACTAAAACAACATCATAATTTTCTTCTTTAGCTTCAACTAAACCATCGTAAATAACACTAGCCGCATCAACTGTATCTTTACAAACACAACGACAACCAACACGATTACCCCATTCATTTAATTGCTCAACAGCACCAGCTCTAAAAGTATCACCAGCAATTAGCATAACTTTCTTTCCTTCGTTTTTAAGTTTATATGCTAATTTACCAATTGTAGTTGTTTTACCAGCACCATTAACACCAACAAATAAAATTACTGATGGCCCATCATTTACGTAATTGATTTTATTAACAATAACTTGATTATTGATATAGATAATAAACATCTCATCAACAATTACTTCAAGTAAATCTTTTGAATCAACTATATTTTCTTCTTTTACTCTTTTTTTAAGTTTATCAATAAATTTTAATACTGTCTCAACACCAATGTCAGCCATTATCAAAATTTCTTCTAAATCTTCAAAATATTCTTCACTAACTTTTTTATATTTACTATTTAATATATTAAGTTGATTTTTAAATACTTTACGTGATTTTTCTAATCCTTCTTCGTATTTTGTAACAGCAATTTTTTCCTCTTTTATTTCTTCTGTTACATGTTTTTCTTTTGTATTGAAAAGTTTTTTAAATTTGTCAAATAATCCCATGTCATCACCTTCTCTACCTATCTACATTTTACACTATAATTATCTAAATTACTAGACAAAAGTCAAAAAAAAAGTTATAATTAGGTAGTTATTTTAAATGAAAAAATTGAAAGGAGAGACAAATGAAATTTTTTGATGGTGCTGACACAAAAATATTTGCTCTTGGCGGACTTGGCGAAGTTGGAAAAAATATGTATTGTGTAATGCATGGAAATGAAATAATAATTACGGATGCAGGAGTTACATTCCCTGCAGGAGAATTAATGGGTATTGATTATGTTATTCCTGATTTTACATTTTTAAAGAAAAACGAAAATAAAATTAAAGGTTTATTTATAACACATGGTCATGAAGATCATATTGGAGGTATCCCATTTTTATTACAAATGGTAAACATACCTGTCATTTACGCACCAAATCAAGCAGTCGGATTAATACGAAAAAAATTAGAAGAAAGAAATATAAGATATAAAAATTTATATGTTTATACAGAAGAAACTGTTGTTAAATTTAAAACAATGAGTGTAGAATTTTTTAGAACTACACATTCTATTCCAGATTCTCATGGTATATGTATTCATACACCAAATGGAAATATTGTTACAACTGGTGACTTTAAATTTGATTTAACACCTATTGGACCAATGGCTAATTTATATAAGATGTCAAAATTAGGTCATGAAGGTGTAAGTTTACTTTTAGCTGATTCAACTAATGCTTTAAATGAAGGATTCTCAATGAGTGAATCAAAAGTTGATGAAGCATTACAAGATATCTTTGCAAGACATAACGGAAGAATAATTATTGCAACATTTGCATCAAATATTTATAGATTAAAACATATAGTTGATACTTGTAAAAAAATGGGAAGAAAAATCGCTGTATTTGGTCGTTCAATGGATAATAACATTGAAATATCTATACAAGGTGGTTATATTAAGAATAAGGATATATTTGTAACACCTGATGAAGCAAATCACTTACCTCCTCACAAAGTATGTTTACTTTGTACAGGAAGTCAAGGTGAACCATTAGCAGCTTTATCAAGAATAGCAAATGGAAACCATAGACAAATTAAATTACAACATGATGATATTGTTATATTCTCATCATCAGCTATTCCTGGAAACGCTTTAAGTATTTCAAGAACAATTAATAAGTTATATTTAAAAGGTGTTAAAGTATTTACTAATACTAGTTTATCTGATATTCATACATCAGGTCATGGTAGTGAAGAAGAATTAAAATTAATGCTAAGACTTATTAATCCTAAATATTTTATGCCATTCCATGGAGAATACAGAATGTTAAAAGCACATGCTGATATCGCTGTTGATTGTGGCATTCCACGTGAAAACACTTTTGTTTTAGGAAATGGAGAAGTTTTATCTTTATATAAAGGTAAAATAACTAAAAAAGGTACAGTTCCAGCTGGAGATGTATATGTTGATGGAAATCGTATTGGTGACGTTTCAAATGCTGTTATGAAAGATAGAAAAATAATGGCAAATGATGGTATAGTTGTTGTAATTGCTAATATAGATATAAACAATAATAAATTACTTGGAAATCCTAACATAACAACTAGAGGATTTGTTCAAGTAAACGAAAATCAAGAAATGTTGAGAAAACTTGAAGAAATTGCAAAACATGCAATAAATCTTAAAATAACTAAACAAATAAATTATGCTGAAATAAAAAGTCAAATCATTTCTGAACTTTCTGATTATATAAATCTAACAACAGGTAGAAAACCTATAATCTTACCCGTAATTATGAATATAAAAAAAGAATCTAAATAGATTCTTTTTTTATGTAGTTTAAAACATTCTCAACTGTATTATTAAAATTATCAAAATCAACATCAAACCAATTAACATTCATTTGATTATTAAACCAAGTATATTGTCTTTTAGCATAACGTCTAGAATTTTGTTTAATTAAATCTAAACATTCATCTAATGATTTTTCACCTTCAAAGTAAGGGAATAATTCCTTATATCCAATAGGTGTTAAAACTGCTTTTGTTCTTATGTTTGATTCATAAACCCATTTTGCTTCATTTAATAAACCATTTGACATCATAACGTCAACTCTTTTATTAATTCTTTCATATAAGTAATCTCTATCAGTAGTAAGACCTATAAAAATAGCATCATATAAAAGTTTATCAGTTTTTACTTTTCCCGGAATAACACCTGTATTTTTATATGAATCAATAGCTCTTTCTACTCTCTTTCGATTGTTTTTATGAATATTAGTTTCTGGATCTATTTTAAGAAGCATTTCATATAATTCATCATTCAAGTAGCTACTATAATCCCTTTTTTCTTCTTCTAAATTAAATTCATAATTATAAAGAGCAGCTTTAATATAAAGACCTGTACCACCACAAAGAATAGGAGTTTTCCCTTTTTTAATTATTTCATCTATAAGAATACGACAATCTTTTTGATAATCAAATACTGTATAATCTTCATTAATATCTTTAATATCAAATAAATGATGTATTACTCCTTCTTTTTCTTCTTCTGTTATTTTAGCAGTAGCAATATTAAGATCTTTAAATATTTGGGTTGAATCAGCATTAATAACTTCGCCATTATAAAGTTTTGCAAGTTCAACACTAAGTTTTGTTTTTCCTACACAAGTAGGTCCTAGAATAACTATAACTTTATTCATGATATCCCCTTCTTTTTAATAGTTTTTTTAAATCATTATCAAACTTATATAATGATTTATCATCATATTTAACATAATTTTTAATTTGTTTACCATTAAGACCTAAAATTTTAACAATTAAATCTAAATCATATTGATTTATTGATTCATTCATAATTCTTAGAGTTTTAAAATCATTAATTTGAGATGCCAATAAAATTCCTATAATATATCTAAATTCATTCATATAAATAAAATCTTTTATTTGTCTTAATAATTCTTTATCAATTTTTGTTTTATATACAATATCATAAAACATATAAGTATTTTTATCTTGTAAATATAGTTTTATAACCTGTAACTTTGTTAAAACTAATTTTGTTATTTCTTCAATATATTTTATATTTTCATATGGTCCATAATTATAATTATTTATCTTTTCTTTTTTAAAATAATCTTCAAGTAAAAACTCAGATGCCATTGAAACACCTTCACTAAGATGATTTCTTGATATAGAATTAAATGTTAGTTCATTATAATTGTTAAATTCATGAAAAGATTCATGAAGAATACTAAAGGCATCACTTATAGTTTCTGTAACAGGAATATATATTTCATGTTCTTTAGTTTCAGGATTTATCCAACTATAAGGTGTCTTATTATTTATTTTAGTTTTAATTATATTATTATCAGAATTATATAACCATTTTTCGTTATCAAATCTTTCAAATGTAAAAATATTATTATTTAAAAGTTCTAATAATTTTTTATTGTAGTTAATATCGTTAGACTTTAAAAAATTAGAAACATATTTTATGTTATTGGTAAGCTTTACTTCATCAAGTTCAAAATTCATTTCTTTATAATTTTTAATATTATTATAAACAATTTCTGTTACTTCCAATAAATTTTCAATATCATCTAAATTGTGTTTTTGTAATAGTAGTGCTAATTCAATACTATTTTTAAAGTTGTACATTATTTGATAAACATACTATCACCGAATGAAAAGAAACGATATTCATTTTCAACAGCGTGTTTGTATGCTTTCATAATGTTTTCTTTTCCTGCTAGTGCACTTACTAACATTACAAGTGTTGATTTAGGTAAATGAAAATTTGTTATTTGTTTGTCTATAGCTTTAAATTTATATCCTGGATAAATGAATATTTGTGTCCATCCACTACATTCTTTAAATTCATTATATAGTGAATAAATTGTTTCTAGTGTTCTTGTACTTGTTGTACCTACACTAATAATATTGTTTCCTTTATTTTTTGTTTCGTTTAATAAATCTGCAACTTCTTTACTCATTTCATAATATTCTGAATGCATAACATGATTATTAACATCTTCAACGTTTACTGGTCTAAATGTTCCTAATCCAACATGAAGTGTTACATATGCTATTTTAATTCCTTTAGCTTTTATTTTTTCTATTAAATCTAATGTAAAATGTAATCCTGCTGTAGGTGCTGCAGCACTACCAGGGTTTTTAGCATATACCGTTTGATATCTATCTTTATCTTCAAGTTTTTCATGAATATAAGGAGGAAGAGGCATTTCACCTAAAGAATCTAATATTTCATAAAGAATACCTTTATAAACTAATTTAAATTCTCTAATTCCTTCTTCTCCTACTCTAATACATTCAGCTTTTAAAATTCCATTTCCAAAAGAAACAACTGTTCCTAATTTAACTCTTTTTGCAGGTTTTACTAAACATTCCCAGCAATTTTCTAATGTTTCTTTAAGCATTAATATTTCAATTACAGCATTTGTTTCTTCTTTAATTCCATAAAGACGTGCTGGAATAACTTTCGTATTATTCATAACTAGTACATCACCAGGATTTAAATAATCAATAATATCTTTGAAATGTTTGTCTTCTATTTCTCCTGTTTCTTTATCTAAAACAAGAAGTTTAGATGTATCACGTTTTTTAAGTGGTGTTTGAGCTATAAGCTCTTCTGGTAATTCAAAATCAAAATCATCAGTTTTCATATATTCCCCTCCCAATAAGCATAAGTATTATATCATAAAAATATAAAGAATAAAAACTAACTTTCTTCTAAATATTTTATAGCTTTTTCTGTTACAACTCTACCTCTACTAGTTCTTTTAATATATCCATTTTGAAGTAGAAACGGTTCATATACATCTTCTATAGTAGATTGTTCTTCTCCTATTGAAGCTGCAAGTGATTTAACTCCAATTGGTCCATTTTTTAAAATATTTTTAAGTAAAATAACATCAATACTATCAAGACCATTTTTATCAATATTAAGTTTTTCAAGTGATTTATTTGTTATTTCAATATCAATTATATTTTTATTTTCAACCATAGCATAATCTCTAACTCTTTTATAAAGTCTATTAGCAATTCTTGGTGTTCCACGACTACTTTTAGCAATTTTAATTGCAGCCTCTTCATTAAGTGTAAAATTTAAAACTTTACTTGTTCTTTTTATTATATTAACTAATTCTTTAGTACTGTAATAATTTAACTTAGATACTATTCCAAATCGATCTCTTAAAGGTCCTGTTAAATCACCAGCTTTAGTTGTAGCACCAACTAAAGTAAAAGGCGGAATATTAAGTCTTATTACTCTTGACTTATTATCATTACCAATAACAATATCTACAAAATAATCTTCCATTGCTGAATATAATAATTCTTCAATATGCTTTGGTACTCTATGAATTTCATCAATAAAAAGGACATCTCCTTCTTCAAGAGTTGATAAACTAGCAATTAAGTCTTTACTTTTTTCAATAGCAGGACCACTAGTCATTTTAATTTTACCACCCATTTCATTAGCTATAATCATAGCTAACGTTGTCTTACCAAGTCCTGGTGGTCCATAAAATAAAATATGATCTAATACTTCACCTCTAAGTTTAGCAGCTTTAATATATATTGCTAAACTTTCTTTCAGCTTTTCTTGTCCTATATATTCATTTAAAGAACTTGGTCTTATATTTAAATCATCTACTTCTTTTTCTGCATTAAAAATTTTATTCATAAATTCCTTTCTAACCGAGAAGAAGTATTGCATCTTTGATTTGTTCATCAATTTTTTTATTATAATCAATTTTATCTATAATTTTATAAATTTCACTTTTTTTATATTCTAATGACACTAAAACATTAACAAGATCATTATTATAAATATAATTTCCTTTATAGTTTTTAACAATATTAGTAGCCATATTAATTCCAATTTTAGGAATCTTTGTAAAATATTCAATATCTTTATAATTAAGAGCATTAATTATTTCATTATAATCTCTTGATACAATATTTAAAGCAACTTTACATCCAATACCTTTAATGGTTAAAAAATATAAAAATAATTCTTTTGTTTTAATATCTTTAAATCCATAAATAGTATCTTCAGTTTCAGTTTTTTTTATATAAGTATAAATTGTTTGCTCACTATTTAAAGGAAAAAAATTAGTGGTATTGATACAAAAACCAATCCCACTACTTTCTATAATTAATTTATTATTACTAATATATGTTATTTTACCTTTTATATATTCTATCATTATTTTTTTCTAAAGAATGTTCTTATTATATATGTTTCAAATATAATAAAGGCAATTACATATAACCATATAAAGATTTTTAACAAAAGACCATCAGCATAAGCATCAAGTATTGAAGGGATATTATTAGGTATATATTTATCTAATATAGCATAAACATCCCCTTTTGTTATTTCAACTTTTATAAAGGTTACAATTCTTAAAAATATATCAGTCATAGCGACAAAGTAGATAAAACTACTAAATCTTTTAAAGAAAAATACCACTAACCCACATAATACTAAAAATACGACTAAATCCATATTATACCTCTTTAATATTCTATTTCTACTTTATATTCTAGATCACTTTCTACAAACAATTGATAATAATTAGTTAAATCTAAAATTAAGCTCACAATTTTACCATCACGCTCTAAAATTTCCATTTTAATATTATTATTATCTATTGTTTTATTCTCAAGAATAGTTTTTCCTGAATTAACGTTATCAAAAACGTCTTTCATATCTACAATATATCCTTTTTTAATATCTTTATTAGTAAATTCTGTTTTATATTCTAATGTTGCTTTTTTTAATAAATTTGAAATAACTGAAGGCGTAAATAACCAAAACTTTACTTCGAAATTAGGAATTTCCGCAAAAATAATTTCTCCAGTTTCAACATTAATAGGTGTTAAAACATTTAATTCAGCTCTATAATAAGTATCATTAACAATTAAATAATCTTTTTCATTTTTATTTATAAATTTATATTGTTCATTATTAATTTTAAACATTGCCTCATAATTTTTCTTATTCTCGAATGTATCTTCACTATTAATATCTAGTTCTGGTGTTTTTGGATTATAATTATAATTAACTCTAATACCAGCAATTACAAAACTAAAGAAAATCATGTAGGCAAATATTATCATTATAGCTCTTAGACTTTTTACAGCCCATAACTGTTTTAAAACCTCTAAAACTTGTTTAAACTTCTCCATAATTCACCTATGATAGTATTTTACCAACTAAATCTTTGTATCCATTTGCAAAATCTGCTCCACTCATTTTTTTCTTTCCTTCTAATTGAACAAGTGTTGCTACAATTTCACCATTTTGAGTTTTGATTCCAAACCCATCTTTATAAATTGCTGTAACAGTTCCATTAAAACCTTGGAAAACATTATCTGTCATTCTTGATTCCCAAATTTTAATGATTTTACCATCTAATTTAGCATAAGCTCCAGGCCATGAATTAAGACCTCTAACATGATTATATATTTCACGACTAGATTTATTAAAATCAAGTTTTTCATCTTCTCTTGATATATTAAATCCATACGTTACTTCATCTTCATTTTGTTTAATTCGTCCATTAGTTCCATTTATAATACTTGGTAATGTTTCAAGTAATAAATCACGACCTAAAATAGCTAATTTATCATGCAATGTTTCAGCAGTATCATCATTTTCAATAACAATTTCTTTTTGCGATATAATATCGCCTGCATCCATTTTTTCACTCATATACATAATTGTAATACCAGTTTTAGAATGTCCTTCTAAAATTGAGCGGTGTATTGGTGCTCCACCTCTTAATTTAGGAAGTAATGATGCATGAACGTTAATACACCCTAATTTTGGTGCATCTAGTATTGCTTTTGGGATAATTTGACCATAAGCACATGTAATAATTAAATCCGGTTCAAAAGCAAGTACTTCATCTACTGCTTCTTTAATTTTTTCAGGTTGTATAACTAATATAGTATGATCATTAGCAACTTTTTTTACAGAAGGCATTCTAACTTCTCCTGTTCTTCCAACCTTTCTATCTGGTTGTGAAACAACTGCTCTAACTTTATAATTAGCAACTAACCCTTCAAGTACAGTAGCACTAAATTCAGGCGTTCCCATGTAAACTATTTTTAAATCTTTTTGAACATTTAATTCATCTAATATCATTAATATCACCTTGTTTTCTTCCAAATTAAGTTTACCACAAAATATCTGTTTAGTAAATTATATAAAAGAAAAAACTAAAGAGCTTTTTTAGTTTTTCCTTGATATTGTTTATAAATTATAAATGTTGTAATACCTACTATTAATAAATTACTTATAATCATTAGTGTTAATGATGAAATATTATTATATGACCATATACCATCAAAACCAAAATAATTACCTGGAATCTTTTCTCCAATTAAAGCTAATACAAAAAATAATATATACCCCATAAATGATGCAATATATTGATTTTTAGAAAATCTAAAACAAATTAATCCTAAATTAAGCCAGTATATTGCTCTTAATAATAAAACTGATAAATATATAATTATAAAATAGACTGAATAAAATTCATTTGGTATTATTTGAATATTAGATTTTATTGTATTTGTATAATTAAAATTATTACTTACTAATATACTAATTAAGAACATAAATACTATTATTGCTGGTAATATTAAACCTTTTTTCCAAACATTTAATAGTTCTTTTTTTAGTTTCTTTTTATTTAGTTTTTTAATACCAATAAGCATGATAAGAAAAGGTATTAAAATTGTTAAATATCTAAAAGATGTTTGAGTTATTACATAAACTGTTAAAGAATAAGCATCTAATTTTACTGGCATCTTAGATTCATAAACCTTCATACATAGTTCATCAGTATTATCAAATATACATTTTTTTTGCACACTATAGAAATTATTAATATCTTCTTCGAATGAATTATTATATTCCCTAAATCCAATGAAAGCAAAAACACTTATAATTATAAAAATTATTATTTGAAATTTCTTCATACGTACCTCCTATTATTATTATATCAGTAAATAAGTAAGTAAAAAAACTTTTTTTATTGTTTTTTAAATCATTTATTGTATAATGTTTATAGGTGATGCTATGAAAAAGTTTAGACTAAAAAAAAGTGCTTATATTCTTATAGGAACTACAGTTTTATCTATTGGAGGAATAATTGGTTATATTAAATATAATGAATATATAACTAGTGATAAATATTTATTAATGGAAAAAGGATATAGTGAAACAGATATTGCGACGATTTTAAAATCTAAAGAAATTACTACTACTCTTTTAAACCGAGATTATAATGAACATATATTAGGAATTATGAATGAAAAATATTATTTAAAGAAAAACTTAGATAAATATTTAAGTTATAAAAAAGAAAATCCTGATAAAACAAATAGTGAAATTATAAGTATTGTAAATGTTAATGGTGACATTGAATTTTATGAAACAATTAAGCCATCTGATACTTCTAAAGGGAATTTAATTTTAGTTAATAAATATAATTATTTACCAGACAATTACGAAATTGAAGATTTAGTTAATATGAGTATTAAAGTTTCTTTTCAAGGAAAACAAATAAAAAAGGAAGTTTATGAAGCATTCTATAAAATGAGTATGGATGCAAGAAGTGAAGATCTTACTATTGTAGCTAATTCAACATATCGTGACTATGATTATCAAACAGCACTTTATAAAAGATATAAAAATAATAAAGGACAAGCATACGCTGATAAATATGCTGCAAGACCAGGACATTCTGAACATCAAACAGGCCTTGCAATTGATGTATCAACTTTAAACAGTTCTTTAGAAAATTTTCATGAAACTGATGAATATAAATGGCTTATAGACAATGCTCATAAGTATGGATTTATATTGAGATATCCAGAAAACAAAGAATTTTTAACAGGTTACAATTATGAATCATGGCATTATCGTTATGTTGGTGTTGATGTAGCAACACAAATTAAAAATGAAGATATAACATTTGATGAATATTATGCCTATTATGTGGAGGGTTAAATGAAATATAAAAGAAAGAAAATGTGGAAAGCATGGATATTTTTTCTTTTCTTCTTTGTTGCTTTTTTTACAGTTCCTATAGTTTATACTAAATTATTTGTTGAAAATAAAGAAAATGAAGCCGATAAGATTGTTTCAAATGAAGAACAATTAAAAACAATTGGATATAGTTTAAATGATATATCATTTTTATTAGAAAATAAAGAAACACTTAATTATGCTCTAAATAATTCATATGATAGTAAATTAATGGAATATGCTAAACATGAAAATTTTAATATTGGAAAAATTAATGATTACTATAAGTATGAAAATAAAAATCCTGACGCTCCAAAAGAGGATATTATAAAGTTAGTTAATATGGATATTAATTATGAATATAGTGAAAAGTTAATGAATTTAATTAATGAAAAATATTTTATTAAAAAAAATATTAAAAGATATATGAATTATAATGCAGCAACTTTAACAGAAGTCGTTCGAAACGTTAACTGTAATTTAGATTATGAATTTTATACTAGTTTAAAAGCTACTAATATTGAAGACGGAAAACTTATGCTTGTTAATAAATATTATTATTTAGACAAAAATTTTGAAGGTGATAACTTAGTTAATGTTGAACCTAATTATGGTGTTGGAATGCTTAATAAAGAAGCTTATGAAGCTTTTAAAAGAATGAGTAATGACGCAAGAAATGAAGGATTATATATATTGTCTAGATCACCTTATAGATCATATGGCACACAATATAGTATATATAATAATTACAAAAATACACGTGGCCTCGTATGGGCTGATAGTTGGTCTGCAAGACCAGGACATTCTGAACATCAAACAGGATATGCTTTAGATGTTAAAAGTTATACTAGTGATTCATTAGATTCATTTGGTTATACAAAAGAATATGCATGGATGCAAAATAATGCTCATAAATATGGCTTTATACTAAGATATCCTAGTGGTAAAGAATTTATAACTGGTTATAATTTTGAAAACTGGCACTATCGTTATGTTGGCGTTGATGCTGCTACAATTATTGTTACAGAAAATATAACATTTGAAGAATATTATGCTTATTATGTAAAAAAATGAGATATACCCTATCTCATTTTTTTTATTATTAATATTATACTTAATAAAATAATAGAAATAACAGCACCAATTCTGATTTTACTTTGTATAATATGATTATATAAACTGAACTTAATATCTTCTTCTAAAAGAACATCAATATTTTTTACTAATTTATCATCATATTTTACTATTATTTCACCTATTTTATCGCCTTTTTTATCTTTAAAATTAATTTCTTCTTTTCCTTTGTATGTAATATTAATTTTTGTTTTGTCATAATCATTTTTTAAATATTTTGTCACTTTTTCTTTAGCTGTAATTTTTAATTCTTTTATTTTGGAATCTTTTACAGTTATTTTTTTTAATAAATCATTTTCTTCTACTAATGTTTGATATTTATAATTATCAAAATAATATTTATAAATATTAACAGCATCAAGGACATGATATGCCTCATCTTTTTCTATACTTGCATTAGTAGTAATTAACATATAATTTATATCATTTTCTTTATCATATGCTAATGATGCTAAACATTTACCAGCAGCATAAGTAAAACCTGTTTTACCACCTTTAATAAAAGATACATCATAGCCATAATTTTTAGCATAACCTACTAAACTACTTGATATAGTTATTCTATTGTTACTTAAGGTATATTTTTCTGTTTCAAATATAGTCTTAAATTTTTCATTTTTAAGGGCATAATTAAGCATAATAGCAACATCACTAATAGATGATGCTTGTCCTTCCTCATCAAGCCCTATTGGATTTTTAAATACTGTATGCTTAAGATTTAATTCTTTAGCCTTATCATTCATAAGTTTAACAAATTCTTCTTCACTACCTGCAATAGTATAAGTAAGACCACGAACAGCATCAGCACCACTCGCAATTAAAGTACCATAAAGTAAATCATCATAATTTACTACTTCTCCTACCCTTAAACCTATTTGAAAAGCATTACTCTCATAAAGACCTTTAAACATATCTCTAGTCATTATTATTTCTTTATTAAAATCATCAATATTTTCAATAGCAACAATCGTTGTCATTATTTTAGTTAAAGAAGCAATACTTCCCGCTACATCTTTATTTTTTTCATAAATAATTTCATTATCATTTAAATTATAAAGTAAAACTTTTTCACTACTTACTTCTAATGCATTAGCATTTATAAATAAGAAAAATGTTAATAATGCTAATAATAATTTTTTCATTTTATTACAAATCTTCACCTTTAAAGAAACTAACAAATCCCATATCTAGCCATCTAACTATTTCATCATAACAGAATAAAATCATACTTGGCATATCAAGCATTAATATTTTAATATTTTTATTTTCAACAATATTTGTCATAACAGCATAAGTAAGTTCAGCAAAAACTGAGGCTCCAATATACCCTTCAATTGTTCCCTTTCTTTCATTCATAAGAAAGAAGATGTCACAATTTTTTATATCTTCAAAATATTTTTTATAACCTTCTTTTAAGTTCTCATCTTCAGCATGTGGATAATTTATAACTTCATATCCTTTATCCTCAAAATGTTTTTTCCAGTAAGCTACTTCAGTAAGTAATTTGCTGCTTCCAGATATAACAACTTTCCCTTTCAAAAAGATTCCTCCTAACTATATATATTATACCACACAAAAGGAAAACAATAAATGTTTTCCT
>CAJGDV010000002.1 GCA_904502155.1 uncultured Bacilli bacterium | reverse complement strand
ATTTGATTATTTTGCAATTGACCCAACTTTAGCACTTGTAGATAATATTCCTTTCTTAAGAGAATATGATTTAGAAAAAGTTATTATAAATAAACATAAATTAAATAATATAAATTTAGAAGATGATGCATTAAAAGATGCTGAAGGTATTTTAAATAAAGTTGATTTCTTATTAAGAGAAAAACTTATACAAGATAGTGAAATAAAAGCGGAAGACATCGACTTTATAACAAAACTATCAAATATTTTATCAAAAGAAGAAACAAAATAAAAAAGTTTCTTTTTTTAGTATTAATATGTTATAATTTAAGTAGAATAAATAATAATAAGGGATGAGTGTAATATGAGATATAGATTTAAAAAAATTAATAATAAAAATAAAATTTTAATTATATCAGTAATTTCAATATTAATAGTTTTAGCAACAGTAGTATTTCCAACTTTTGCTAGACTTCATAATCGTACAAGTTTGATGGGAGTAACAGAGTGGGACGGTATAACAGTTGCAACAAGTTATAGAAAAGGGAATGGTTCCCTTGAAAATCCTTATGTTATTTCAAACGGTGCTGAATTAGCATTCTTTGAAAAACAATTAGAAACAAAAGATTATGAAGACAAATACTTTACATTAAATACTGATATTATTATAAATAAAGGTAAATTTTCATATAGTGAAGAATTAGGACTTTTATACATATTAGATAAAGTAACATATTACGTAAATGAAGAAAATAACAAATATTATGAAGATAGTGAATTTAAAAATGAAATTGGTTCAATTAATATAATTGATTCACTAGATAATTTTAAAGGTACTTTCAATGGTAATTTCCATACTATATATGGATTTTATATGAATGATAAAAACAAAGATAATGCGGCATTATTTACTAATTTAGAAGGTGCTATTAATAATTTATATGTTGATAATATTTATGTAAAAGGTGGTATAAATACAGCAGGACTTGTAAGTAATGCTGAAAATACAGCAATTAATAATGTAATTGTAAACGGAAATATTTTTAATAGAAATGAAAATTTTTCACAAGTACTATCAACAAAACAAGAAGATATAGAATTAATAGGAGAACAAAGTTTAAATATTAATTTAATTAACAATCATTCTATTTCAGGTTTAATAATAGATAACCAAAAATTAACAGGAAATATAAGTGTAACAAATGTTGATGATCATGATTATATTTTAGAAATTAATGGTATTACTTATGATAGTGATACTTTCGAATTAGAACTTTTAGGTTCAAATATTCAAATAAATGTAATTACTGATTCAGAAACAATTAAAATAGATTTAACAAATTTAAATTATAATATAGAGTTAGAAAAAGCAACAATAGCTGGTATTGGAGCACACCTTAAAAATTCAACTATTAATAATGTAGCCAATAAAGCTAATATTTATGGTAAATATAATGCTGGCGGTTTAATAGCAGAAGCAGTAGGCGAAATAGAAATTAATAATTCTTATAATAAAGGAAATATAGTAGCTGAAAATGTATCAGCTGGATTAATTGCAACAATTGAAAATAATAATAGTTCTTTAAATATTAATAACTCATATAACACAGGAGATACAGAAGGAACTTATTATGGTGGATTAGTTGGTATTATAAATAATATTAATAGTGCTGCAATTAATGACTCAGTACATGCGGGTGCTAATGATTATTTAATATCATCAGTAATAAATACTAATGTCACTGCTGATAATACTTACTATATAAATGGATTAACACCAATCAATAATGGAACATACGAAGGTTTAATCTTCCAAAAATCACTAGAAGAATTATCAAATAATGATTATTTTAAAGAAAATTTAGGATATAACGAATATGTAAATAAATCGGATTTAGCTAATAATAGTGATAACTTATGGGTTTATGAAAAAAATGAATTACCAATACTTTATTTTGATGATATATCAAATCCGATAGCTAATATCCACGCAGGTATTTATTCATGGAATAACTATAGTAATGAACTTAATAAAAAAGGATTTAGAAATTCAATAAGTTTCAGTATTGAAAATATTGATGAATTAAATCCATATACAAATGCTTATTACATTATAGAATCAGGAACTAATATTAATCCATTAACAAAAGATGAACTTTTAAATAAAGATTGGATTTTATTTGATGGAGTAATCACTTTAGAAGAAGAGAGTGAATATATTATTTATGCTAAGATTGAAAAAGAATCTGAAGTACAATATATTAATTCAGATTTACTAGTTTTAGATAATAATGCTCCAATTATTACAATGGAAATGGATAATAATATTTGGCAAGAATTTATAGAAGAACCTGATGAATTTGTATTAGATAGAACTAAAAATTTAACAATATCAGCAACTGATGATTTATCAGGAATAGATAAAATTGAATATTATATAAGTGAAGAAGCATTAACATATACACAAATTGAAGAATTAAGTGAATTAAATTATAAAGAATATGATGAGCCAATTTTAATTGATGATGTTGGTAAAGTTATCGTATATGCTAAAACAACCGATATAAGTGGTAATATAAGTTATGCTAATTCAAGTATTTTCTTACTTGATGGATACATTCAATCAGACATTTATCCAGGAACTGAAAAAGGTTCAAATTTAGGAAATTATATTACAAATAAATCATCAATTACTATTGAAACAAGTTACAATAATGAAGGTAAATTTGATCAAACATATAGCCATAATCTTAAAACAAATGTATTACTTCCAAAAAATACAAAAATTACATTAATAGATTTTGTATTAAATAAAGTTTATACATATGTAATACCAACTGAAAATGATGAATATGGTTATGATGAAAATAATTATGCAACGTATCCATTAGTATTATTTAATGAAGTAGGAACTATAAATAATCAAATTAAATATGTTGAAAATAGTTATGAAGAATCAGGTAAAATCAATGAAGAATTTACTATTACATTTGATTTTAGTAATGCCTTAATGGGAGAAAACTTATTAGATGTACAAGCATACTTAGAAGTATGTAATGCTGGTTTAAATACAATAAGACCAACACTTTATGATCAAATAAAACCATTTAATGTAATAATTGATAATAACGATGCTCCATTAGTACTTGAAACAGATTATAAAGATAATGTTGTTGAATTAAATAGTAATTCACAAACTAAAATAGGTTTTACAAGTAAATTAGACTATTTAAAATTTAATGAAAATACAGTATACAATACTAAATATGAGTTAATGAAAATAGGACTTGGAATTAAACTTTTAGATAGTGATGGAAATATCGTTACAAAAGATAAAATGTCTAATATGATTTTTGTTTATAAAGATAAAGAATATTATCCTGATTCAGATAATATTGTTCATATTAATTTAGAAAATGGTATTTCTGAAGTAAATGATACTTTAACGATTAAAACAATTGAAAGTGATATTAACTTAAAACAAGGTACATATTATTTTAAAATATTTAATTATATTGCATATGATGGATATATTTTAGAAAATATAAATACAAATGAAATTGAAATTAAAGCAATTCTTTCAAATAATAAAGTTAAATATGATTATGAGTTTGAAATAAAAATGGATAAAGCAGATCAAATTTTAACAAAAAATGAATTATTTAAAATACCATTTGAAATTAAATATAAAGGCGAACTTACAAATCCTAATGTAAAATTAGCCCTTTATAAAAAATCTTCATTAAATCCTATAAATCAAGACTATGAATTAATTGATTTAAGAACATTTACAGAAGATGAATTAAATTTATATATTAATAGTATTTATAACATAGTTGACACATTAGAAATTTATGATGAAGAAAATAAAAAAATAAATAATTATGAACTTAATATTAATACTAATAATATCGAAACAAATGGTTATAAATTCCAGTTCCAATTATATGATGATGCAAAACTAATTAGTACACAAGATAAGTACTTTATTGTTAAATAGATAGGAGTGAAAATATGAGAAAACAATACCGAATTATAGGCGTTTTGTTATTTTTAATAGCTATAACATTTAGTTCAGGGCTTACATATTCATTTTTTCACTCTCAATCTACCCTGAATTCTAATAATACTAATATTGCTAAATTTGTATTTAATACAGAAGAATTAGATAACATTGAGTTACCATTAGTTGATTTAAAACCAGGTTTCAATTCTGAATTCTTATTTAGTATTAAAAATAGTTTAGAAGAGAGTATTAGTGATGTAACATTAGAATATCAATTAATTATTAAAACATTTCAATTAGTACCATTAAAAATTAATTTATATAAAATTGAAGATGAAGAAAGTCATTTAATTTCAACTTGTGATAATACATCAAGTAGAGATGCTGATACAAATGAAGTAATTTGTAACACTGAAGTAATGACTTTAAAACATAGTGAAACAAATTTAGATAATTATAAAATTACTGTTGAATTCCCATCAGAATATAATGATGAAATATATGCTAATTTAGTAGATTATATAAATATTGAAGCTAAGAGTTGGCAAAAAATAGGAGTGAAAGAAAATGAAGAAGCATAAGAAAAAAATAGTTCTAATTTTAGGACTTATAATTGCAATTGTTGGACTTAATGTAACATTTACTTATTCTAAATATATTGCAAACAATGTTTATAATTATTTCTTAAATTCAAAAGAATTCTATTTTACAAGCGATACTCTTGATAGCGATACACTAAAAAATGTAAATACAACATGGGATGGGAATGATGTTATGTTTACATTAAAAAATGCAATTGGATCTAGTCAAATTACTGAATATGACATTAAATATAAAGCAACTTGTAAAGTTGAAGGAGATTTAAAAGATAAAGTATTATGTGCTTTTACAACAAATAATTCTGATACTTTAGAAGGGACTTTATCAAGTTATGAAAAATGTATAAATAATACAAATGATGAAGTAGATGTAACAGATTATAATAAAACTAAATGTGAACTTGGAAATTATGTATGGAGTAATCAAGTTGCATCACAAGATATTGCTTTTAAATTAACAACAGAAGAAGAAATTGAAATCGATGATGTTACTGTTGTTGTTGAAGTTGAATCAACAGAACCATATCGTAAAAAAATTAGTGGTTCCTTTTACCTACATAAAGGAGAAGTTGTAACAAAAGAAATAAAAAAATACTATGATAGTTATGATAATTTTGATATGTTAACAATTTCTAATTTATTTGAAGAACCAAAATGTCAAAAACTTAGTTTTGATTCAGAATTATTTAGATTAGATGGTAATATTGATGAATATGAATCATATACTTTAGATGATAAAGGATATATTAATTCAATTACTTTAAAATTACCAGCATCACAAGATATAGCATTAAAATTTTATAAGACTACATTTGATGAAATTTACAGTGTAGATTACTTTACACTTGAAGAAAGTGACATATGTCAATAATAATTGATATTAAAATTGGATTATGTTATTATTATAATAGGTGATAAGATGAAAATATTAAGACTAATAAAAAATATTATTCTTAGCATTTTAGGTATTATCTTCTTTACTTTTGCAATTGCAATGACTGTATTTGTATTAAACTATAATAAGTTTGGGGTTGCAGAGATTAATGAAAATAGTTTCTTATTAATAAAAGAAGATTTATCAAATGCTAAGTACAAAAAAGGTGACTTAGTAATTGTTAAAAACAAAAAGATAAGTCGAATTAATGTTGGAGATGAAATATTTACATATAAACTTGAAACAGGCGGAGCTGTAAGCGTAAATGTTGGTATTATTGAAGAAGTATTTATCGAAGAAAGTGCTGTTTCATATGAAAATGGTGAATATTATTCTATGGAATTTGTTATCGGTACAGCTGATAAAATTATTCCAAAAATCGGCGACATTCTATCTATAATCTTAAATCGTTGGGGATTCTTATTTGTAATTGTTCTTCCAATATTCTTTATTTTTATTTCTCAAATCTATTCATTAATTGTTGAAATTAAATATGGTGATGAAGATGATGAAGACGAAGAAGAAGATGAGGAAGAAGAAAGACCTCGTAAGAAAAAAGTGATTGAAGAAGACGAGGAAGAAGAAGAAAGACCTCGTAAAAAACGAATTATTGAAGATGAAGATGATGAAGCTGAAAGACCTCATAAAAGAAGATTAATCGAAGAAGATGAGGAAGAAGAAAAACCTCGTAAAAGAAGATTAATTGAAGAAGATGAGGAAGAAGAAAAACCTCGCAAAAAACGTGTTGCTGAAGAAGACGAGGAAGAGGAAAGACCTCGTAAAAAACATGTTGTTGAAGATGATGATGAAATGTCATTATTAGATAGAGAACTTGAAAAAGCAAGAAAAGAAGCTTTAGCTGAAAGTGATGAAGATGAAGACGATGATTTTGATATCGATAAATTAAATGACGATATCGAGAAAATCTTATCTGACGATTTATAATTTAAAGACCTATAAAAGGTCTTTTTTTTTCTTCTTATAATTGGTTGAAAATCTTTACTCGTTGTGTTAAAATTATATATAGTAGGGATTATAGAAAGATATGGATGATATTAATGAAATTTAAAGATTTAAGTTTAAAAGAAAAATTGATTAACATTGCTCTTAATTTTTTAATTTTTATCTTCAGTATAGTATTAATAATATCAGTTTATAATACTATACAACTTAAATTATTTAAAAATGATTATTCTAGTTTTTTTGGATATTCAGTATTTGAAGTACAAACAAATAGTATGGCGGATGAAATAAATAGTGGAGATTGGATAATCGTAAAAATAACAGATAAAATTAAATTAAAAGATGTTATAACATTTAAAAAAGATGGCGAATTTATAACACATAGAGTTATTGAAAAATACAACGGCACTTATATTACAAAAGGAGATGCTAATAATTCTAAAGATGATCCAGTAGATCAAAAACAAATAGTTGGTAAAGTCGTAAAAATATTACCAGCATTTGGATTCTTAAGAAAAACCTTATTTAATAAAGGGGTATTAATAGCATTAATTGTTACATTATTTATTATTAATATAATGTTTAACGACAAAAAACAAGTTATAAAAAAAGACGAAAAATTTGATGATGAAAATAAAGAAATCGATAATTCTTTAGAAGAAGAATTTGAAGAAATTCAAAATAATGAAGTTGAAATCGAAACACATGAAGAAGAAAATGACGTAGAAGAATCTGAAGATGAACAAATTGAAGAAGAAAAAGTTGAAATAGATGAAGAACCTGAGTCAAAAGAAACTTATGTAGAAGAAGATGTTGACCCAGAAGATATTATTGTAGTAACTGATTTAGAACGTGAAATTGATAGTCTACAAAAACAAGTTGTAAAAGAAGAAGAACCTGAAGAAGAAATTATAATTGAAAATAATATTTATAATGAACAATCAGCAATGATTACTGTTGATACAACATCAATGGATGAAGAATTTGATGAATTAAGAGAAAATAGAAAAATCTTAAGAGCTGAAGAAGAGGAAGAAGAAAGAAGAATTCTCGAAGAAAAACAAAAAGCAAAAGATTTAGAAGAAGAACAAAAAAGAAAAGAAGAACTTGAAAAACAAGCATTAGAAGATGAAAGATTAACAAAAATTACATTAGAAAAATTAAAAGAAAAAAGAAAATCTAAGAAATTTAAAAATGTAATTGAAAAAATAATGTTTGTTAAATCAGAAGAATTAAATGAATATATTGATTTAATTACTGAAGATGAAAAACAATTAGTTAATGAACCAACTATTAAAAGCGAAATTATTAAAGCATATATTGATTCAAAATTTTATAACGAAGGTGAAATATCAAATTCATCTAATGTTGAAAATATTGAAAGAATTAAAAAATATGTTGCTAATTACGGAAAAAATTTAATATCAAATTATCATGGTCAAGATAGAGAATATGAATATAAAGTTGTTAAGTATTTAAGTATATTTAAATTAATTATTAATTTAGAATGTACAGATTATACTGAAATGCAACCAGAACAAATAAAAGAACATTATCATAATGAAATTATTAATTTTGGAAAAGAACATGAATGGAATGAACAACGAATAAATAAAACAATCGTTAATATCAAAAAAATCCAAAAGAAATATATAAATGTAATTGAGCTATTATTAAAAAATTTAGAAACAGATATGTTTGTTCTTAACTTTAATGCATTTAAATTTAATAAAAGAATTTATGGTTTAAATTTAGAACATAATATTAAATTTAATAAAATTTATAATGAAAATGTAATAGATGAAATGTATACAACTGGAATAATTGCTGAGGATAAGATGGTTGTATTAATTAATTTATTATTAATGAAACTTATTAAAGACATGATTTTAACAAACTTTAATAAAAAATATGTAATGTATTTACCTGATACACTTTACAAAAAGAAAACAAAATTTGATTCAATACTAAAAATGATTGATGATAAATATGCTAAAGAAAATACAATTATTTTAATTAAATATAATGTTTTAGTTGAATATAAAGAACTTATTAAAAAGAAAAAACTTAATGGTTATAAATTTGCAATATTAATTGATGGAGATATTGAAAATAAATCTGGATTTAAATCAAATATATATTTAGGAGATTATGTATTTGTAATACCAGATAAGGTAAATGTTGATGAAATTAAAAATATGTTCCCAGAGGATCATTTAGATAAACTAGTATTAGAAGATATTAGTGAAATTGTTGGAGATATAAAGGAGGGGGATAAATAATGAATACATTTATAAGATTTTTCTTTGAATTTATTTCAATATTCATGGACGGAATGAAAATGATGTTTCGTGGTATTGTTGAAGGATTCAAACAAGTTATTAATATTAAAAATTATATAGAAATAATAAATGATTATAAAGAAAGTTTTAATGGTCCAGAATGGGTATTTACAGCGTTTGCAATCGGAATACTTGTTGTTATATTTGGATTATTATTAGCTATAATATTCTTAGCTTTAAAAGGTAAATTTAGATTTGGTAAGAAAAAACTTAATCAAGATGAATTACTTGATGAAATAGCTGATTTAAATAGTCAAGTTTTAAAATTATCAAAACAAAATGATGAATTAATGGCAATGAAGGTTTCTCAATTAGGATTAAATCCTGATGCTGAAGATGATGGTGCAGGGTCAGGTGGAAAATCTTCTGGTAAAGGCAAAAAAGGTGAAGATGAAGAAGAAGATCCTAATGAAGCAAATAAAGGAATTCGTTTCCCTAACTGTACAATGATTGATGAAAAATATGAAATGATTAAACCTAAAAATTATGGTAATGATTTTGATTTAGAGCAATTATTAGATGATTTTAGATGTTATGCTGCAAGTCAATTACATTTATATTATGACCCAGTATTATTAAGACCATTTATTGCTGGACTTGCTTGTGGTAAGTTAATTATCTTACAAGGTATCTCTGGGACAGGGAAAACTTCCTTAGCATATGCTTGGGGAAAATTTGTTAATAATGATTCATGCGTTGCTGCGGTTCAACCGTCTTGGCGTGATAAAACAGAGTTCCTTGGATACTTCAATGAGTTCACGAAGAAATTTAATGAATCTGAATCATTAGTTGAAATGTATACTGCAACATATGATGATAATGTTCACACATTAATACTAGACGAAATGAACATCGCCCGTGTGGAATATTATTTTGCAGAAATGCTATCTATTCTTGAAATGCCTAGTAGAGATAAATGGGTAATCGAACTAGTTGCAAGTGGATGGCCTAATGACCCTAAAAAAATAATTAATGGTAAATTTAAATTACCAGGTAACCTATGGTATATAGGAACAATCAACAACGACGACTCTACTTTCATGGTTACAGATAAGGTTTATGACCGTGCTATGCCAATCGATATCAATACAAAAGTTGATCCATTTGAATGTAGAGAACAAGAATCAGTAAGTATAAATTCTTCTTACTTAGAAGGTTTATTCAAACAAGCATGTGAAGATATCCCATTATCAGCAAAAAGTTTAAAACTTATTAATGAAATGGACGACTATGTAATTAACCATTTCAGAGTTGCGTTCGGGAATCGTATCATGAAACAATTAAGAGTGTTTGTTTCAGTTTATGTAGCATGTGGTGGAAAAGAAGTTTCAGCAATAGATTACTTTATTGCTAAAAAGATTTTCCGTAAATTTGAACAATTAAACTTAGCATTAATAGCAGATGAAATTGATCCATTCATCAAATACTTAAATAACCAATTTGGTGAAGGTAACATGGTTGAATGTATTGAATATCTACTACGTATTAAAAAATCAATTTAGAAAGTGGTAACAACATATGACAAAAATTTTAAGCGAAATATTAGATAAAGATGTTAATGCTAGATGTGAAGCATTTATGAGTAAAATCGAAAGTGAAATGCATTTTGATTCGGTTTTATCAGGAGATACATTAGATTTTGAATGGGTACAAATAGTTGAAGATGCTTTACCATATTTAGATAATATTGTAAGAAATCCTAAACTAGCCTTAATTACAGAAGCTAATGTAGAAAAAATTGAAAAAGCAAAAAAAACAACTGTAGAAACAGTTAAAGATTTATCAAGACATACATTTTATATTGATAGAGTAGATGAAAAGACTGGAGATGTTATTCCCTCTAAATTACTTAATATTAGAGGGATAGACACCTTCAATACATACGAAAATCGTGTAGCATATACTTTACTAGATAAACTAGAAAGATTTGTTAGACAAAGAATTGAAGAGTTAGAAAACTTTGAAATTAAAAATGAAAAAACACTAGAGTATAGTGGGAAATCAAATAGTAATGCAGGTAGATTTGGAATTGAATTTAAAATTAATGCCATCGAAGATCTTCAAGGAGAAGGGGCAGAAAAATTTAGAAAACAAATCGAAGAAATCTTACCTCGAATTGAAAAAATCAAAAAATATATGTCAATTTGGAGAAGAAGTGAATTTTGTACAGGTCTAAAAAAAGAACGTGCAGCATTTGTAAAACCTCCAATTACTAAGACAAACGTAATACTTAAAAATCCTAATTTCCAAGTTGCAATGAAGTTATGGGTATATCTTTCAAAATATGATATGAGTGATGCTGAACCAGAAGAAGGAGTAGAATCTGATGGCGATGATATTATTAGAGATTTATTAAATCATTCATTCATGATTGATTATTTAACATTAAATTGTATTAGTAAAAAGAAATCAGAGCAAAAAGAAAATCTTAAAAAAACAGCTGGCGTTTTAATAACACAAGAAATTAGAAGAATAGTATCATTATTATTTAAACTAGGAATTAAAATTACAGATGAAGAACTTTTACAACTATTCTCTAAAGAAATTGAAGCTATGAAAAATAAAGAATCTATTGGTCAAAAAGACGTTAAAAATAAATTTAGAGATGCAATGGATGAATATATAGAAAGGACACAAGATTATTTGTAGAGTAGTATGAAAAAAAGAAAATTTAAAAAAATATTTAATCTAGTAAAAGGTGTTTTAAATACATTACTTGTTATTGCATTAGCATGTTTTGTATTAGCAGTATGCTTACAAAGATTTACAGATAATAAAATGGCACTTTTAAACTATAGATTATTTACTGTAGTTACAGGAAGTATGGAACCAAAATATAATATTGGTGATGTGCTTATATCAAAAGACGTTGATCCAGAAACAATAGAAATTGGTGATACAGTTAGTTATTTAGGGGCTGAAGGTAACTTTAATGGAAAAATTGTAACTCATGAAGTTATAAATATTGAAAAAAATGAAACTGGTGAATTATTATTTCACACTAAAGGAATTGCTAATTTAGTTCAAGATCCAATTGTAAATGAAAAACAATTATATGGAAAAGTAGTATATAAAGCAAATATATTATCGTTTGTATATAAAACTATTTCATCTAAATTAGGAATGTTATTATGTGTTATATTACCTTTAATGGTAATTATAGCTACTGAAATTATAGCAACACTTTTAGAATCGGAAGAAGAAAAAAGAAGAGCAAGAGCAAATAAATAGATATTGGAGGTGATATAAATGAAACGTAGACATAAGGCTTTTATAAAAGCAAATATAATGTCACTATTTTTTATAGCAGTTTCCTTTATATCTGGAACTCTAGCTTGGTTTGCTTATTCTGGTTTATCAGATGTTGCAACAAAAATTGATATTAGAGCATGGAGCATCGAAATAGATAAAGATACAACATCCAAAAATATTACAATTACTCTCCCTGAAATTTCTCCTGGAATGGAAACAATGAGTGAAATAATAAATATTAAAAACTCTGGGGATAGTGATGCATTAATAAAATATTCAATTGTTTCAGCAAGAATTCTAGATAAAGAAGAAGACAATTATGTTGTAAGTGATACATTAACTTCAAAAGAAGTAGAGGATGCATTAGCAAATAATTACCCATTTCAAATTAATGCAGCACTTGATAAAGAATATGTTCTTAAAAAAGGTGGCGAATCAAGTTTAGAAGTATCTGTAGCATGGCCTTTTGATTCAGGTGATGACGATTTAGATAGTTTATGGGGAACAAATGCATATAATTTCTTAGTATCGGAAGCTGCTAAAGCGGAAAATTCTGATTATAAAGTTAAATCTCCAATCGAAGTTGTAATTAAATTAACTGCAGAACAAATGGTAGATTCTCAGCTTAATGTTCCAGATTCTAGATTTGATTTGGGTCAAGAAATACTATATGATACAACTACAAAACAAAAATGCACCGAAATGAAAGGTACATGTATTAAAACATATGTAATTGATAAATTAAATTTAAGAAGTGATGAAACTGTAACATTAATTCCAGATTTTAATTCGAATTTTGGAGAAACAAATTTTACTACTTATGAATCAGTAATAGAAACATTAAATAATACTGAATTTAAACCACTTGATTTAACTAAATTTATATCAGCAATATCTAAGGATATAAGTAATACTTTTGTTGTTAGAGAAGGCTATTCTGATAAAATTCTAGGATATGTTGATTATAAAAATGAAAATTTAAATCGAATGGAAATCCAAATAGCTGATGTGATCGATAAAGAAGCTTATTATAAATATTTAAATAGTAAATTTAGTTTCTTAAAAGCTGATACATGTATATGGACTAATATGCCATATGGCGAAGATGGTGGTTTTGCAATTGGTCCAAATGATGAAAATACATCTAAAATTTATAAAGTTTCAAACGAAAGTCAATGCAAAATCATTCCAATAATTGAAGCTGAAAAAAACGCCTTAATTTCTTAAAGCGTTTTTTTTATTTCATTATTTGTTCAAATTTTACATTTGCTATCATTCTAAATTTTGTGGTTTCTAAAGCTGCAACAGAACCAATTATAGCATCATCTTCATCAAGCATTTGTTCTCCTTCGCCTTCATACCATTCAAACCATAAGCGAACAGTAAAAGGTTCAAATTGAAAATTTTCAGTTTTTTTATCAAAAATCATTTCATTTGAAACAACATTAGAATCTAATGTAGTATAAGTTATTCCATCAACACCTTCCTGAAAGTCATTTGGAATTATAGCATATTTTGATATCATCAAATCCGGAATATCTTTATTTTCTATTTCAAAATCTATATCATATCTAAAAGAAAGACCTACATTACTTGGATCAATTTTAATATCAAAATATCCTTCTGTTGAAGGAGCAACAGCATTCTCATTAACATCTTCATTAGCTTTAACAACTGGAACAAAAACAATTTTTGAATTTGCCTCTTCAGTAATATCTAAATTATTTACTAATATTTGCCATTTGGCAAAAGAAACTGTTAAATCTCCTTGGGAACTTGAAACATATTTTGAGAATGTATTACTTACAAAAGATACAAGAACAATAAGTATAAAACATGCAATGATTAATTTAAATTTAAAAATAATTTTAGGCTTGATTCTTTTAACTGTTTTTGCCATATTTTCACCATACCTTATATATATAATTATACTTATTTTAAAATTAGAATACAATTACTATTTTAAAAATTTGTCAAATTTGCGTAAATAATGTATAATACCTCAGCAAAGGAGGTTTTAAATATGTACGACAAGCAAAAATATGACAAATTGATCGATATTTATGCTAGCGATTTAGATCGTTTAAGACAACTAGAAGACTTACACAAAAAGAAAGTACACCTTATGGAATTAAAAAATGAAAAAAATTACTGCAAACCATATATTATAGATTTTGCAGGAACACCTAATGCTGGTATTGATACAACTATTACAATGATGACAGATTTCTTTAAAAATTATGGCTATGATGTAGTAAACATCAAAGAAAATAATAATACAATTAAAGAAATGGAAAAAATTATGTACATAGCTAAAAATCATGATTTAGTATTTATAAATCGTGGTGTATTAGATGGATATATCAAGTACATAGTTAATTGTGAAGGAAATAATAAAAATTTCTATTTAGCATGTAGAAAATTTTTAAAAGATATTGATAAAATTGTTGTTATGAGATGTGACCCTATGGTTGCTGCTAAAAGAAAATATTTCAATACTTTAGCACTTGAACCAAATTTTGATTTGTTTCCTGAAAATATAAAAAATTATAATGAAGCATTGACAAAAGGCATGATGCCATTATATGATATTATTAAAGATACTTATATGTTGGACACAACAAAATTAGACAAAACAGATGCGGCAATAAAAGTATGTGATAATATTTTAGGCGGTTACAAACAAAAAATGCTTTAATAATATAATAAAATTTTTCTTGTTTGTATAATATATATAAAAGGAGGAGACTATATGAGTGGTAACAAAGATTTTGGAAGATTAATTGTTTTAAGAGATAAACTTATGGTATTAAATAAGGAAATTGAAAAATTAGAACAAAGACTAAATTATGTAAAAGATGAATCAACTAGAAAAAGATTTGAAAGACAACTAAAACAATTAAAAAGTCTTAAAACTGAAGTAGTTAATGAAATCGCATTATTATCTATGGGTCTTGATTTTGATCCTGTTACATTCATTAATGAAAGAAAAAAAAGAAGATAATATCTTCTTTTTTTCATATATTATTTTAGGAGGTAGTTATGAATTTTTCAGATAATTTTTTTAAAAAAATTGAAAAGAAAACGAGCGTGAATAAAGATACAATACTAAAACTTGCTGAAAAACTACAAAAAAATGACCTAAAAAATGAAAATACTTTAAGAGAAGTAATAAGAGAATTAAGTAACGTAACAGGAAAAGAAGTATCAGAAGAAAAAGAAAATAAAATCATAAAAGCTGTTATCAATGATGAAGTTCCTAAAAATATTGATAAAATGATTTAATTAAGGTATAATTTTCTTGAAACGAGGGATAAAATGAATAACAAATTAGAAGAATTAAATGCAAAAAAGCAAAAACTAGAACAAGAAATATTAAAATATAATAATGATATTCAAATGAAAACAAATAGTATAAATACAATTGAAAAAAATAGAGCAGAAATAAAAAGATTAAGAAAAGAATTAGCATATTTATGCTTGATTATTATACCTATGATAATTTTAGCATCAGGAGCTACATTAATTTACTTAGTTAAATGCATTCCTTTATTGCTTTCACTTGCAGGTGTTTTAGCTGGAACAGCAGTTTTAAATGTAAATTATAAATCTTATAAAAAACAAGTTGAAGAACTTAAAAAAGGAATTAAAAATAGTGAAAATATAAATAATATGAATATCGATTATAATTATTATACTAAATTACAAAATGAGCTTAATAAAATAAATGATGCTATTATAAATGAACAATTAGGATATAAAAATACATTCCCACCAGAAAAAACTTTTACTAAGCCATTTACAAAAATAAAAAAATAGGAAACTATTTTTTTTATTTTGTTATTAATGTATAATCAGTGTGGAGGTAGTAGTTATGAAGTTAGAAGACAATATGATTATAATAACAACCAATAATTATAAAACCAAAATATTAAAAGAAAATAAATTAAAATATAATATTAAAATTTATACTTTAAATGAATTTAAAGAAAAATATTATTATCAGTATAAACCTGATATTTTAATGTATATGAAAAACAAATATAATATGATACCTGAAATAGCAAGTGTTATACTTGAAAATTTATATGATATAGAAAATAAAAAATATGAAAGTGCTAAATTAAATAATCTAGTAAATATTAAAAATGATTTAATAGATAATGGATATATTATATATAATCATAATTTTAAAAAATTTATTGAAGATAAAAAAATAATTTGTTACAACACTAAATTTAAAAACTATGAAGTTATAATGGATAATATTGAACCTAAAGAAGAAATTATAATATATAAATATGAATCTATAATAGATGAAGTAATATGTACAGCCATGAAAATAAAAAAATTAATAGAAGATGGTGTAGATATTAATAACATTAAAATTAATTCATTAGATGGATCATATACAGGTATATTTAATAGAATATTTACTTTTTATAATATTCCATATGATTTACCAAATGACAAATTATACTTTTTAAGTGATATTAAAAAATTCTTAAATGAGACACCAAAAAATACGAAATTACTTGATTTAAATGATGAATTAGAAAAATTAAATTTAAATGAAAGCATCCATAATGAACTTGTAAATATTATTAATAAATATACTAACTATGAAACTTTAGGTGACATATATGATGTTTTAATTTATGAATTAAAACAAAAATCAGTAAAACTAAAAAAATATACTGATATAATAACTGAAATAAATTATAAAAATTATATACCTAATGATAACGAATATATTTTTATGCTTGGATTTAATCAAGATATAATACCTAAAATTTATAAAGATGATAGTTATTTACTTGATAAAGAAAGAAAAGAATTAAATATTGAATTATCTAAAGATAAAAATGAAGAAGAAGTAAGAACATTAACAAATTTTATAAATATGACTAAAAATTTAATATTATCTTATAAATTATCAAGTCCTAAACAAGAGTTTGGGTATTCTAATTATTTAACTAGTTTAAATAATTTAAAAGAAACTACTTGTGAATATGATTATAAAAATGAAAAAATTAATAAATTATTACTTGCAGAAAGATTAGATAATTTTATTCTTTATAATGATAAAGCTAATGATTTAACAACTCTTTATAGTAATTATAAAAATTTAGAATATAGTACATATTCAAATCTTTATGAAAAAATAGATTATGACATAATTAAAAAACAAATTAATAATAAAATTAATCTTTCTTTTTCAAATATAAATACTTTTTATAAATGTAGTTTTAGATTTTTACTTGATAATATTTATCGTGTATCAAGTTTTGAAACTTCAGTAAGCCAAATTATTGGTAATTTGTTTCATCGTGTTTTAGAAAAAACTTATAGCCAAAATAGAAATGACTACGACACAATAATAGATGAAGCTATTTTAGAATTTTATCCTAATGGACTTACTAAAAAAGAGCAGTTTTATAGTGAGAAATACAGAAAAGCTATTAAAGATTTAATTGAAATATTAAATGAAAATTATGAAAGAACAAAATTTGAAAATACATATTTTGAGCAATCTTTTAAAATAAAAGTAGAAAATGATATAGATATAACATTAAAAGGTTTTGTTGATAAAATATTAACACTTAATGATGGTGAATCTACTTATGTAATAGTTATAGATTATAAAACTGGTGGAATGCATAATGATTTTAAAAAAGTTGTTCATGGACTAGATATGCAACTTTTAATGTATTTATATTTAATTAAAAATTCAGGATTAATTAAAAATCCTAAATTTGCTGGAATGTACTTACAACAAATTATGACAGAAGTATTAAATAAAGATCCTAAAAAAACATATCACGAACAAATTGTTGATAATGTCAAATTAAATGGTTATACCTTAAAAGATACTAAAGTAGCAGGATTAATTGATTCTAAATTTGAAGAAAGTTCATATATTAAAAGTTTAAAACTTAAAAAAGATGGTGATTTTATGTCTTCATCTAAAGTTCTTACAGAAGAAGAAATTAATGAATTTATTGATATAGTTGAAAATAATATTAATAAAGCTATTTTATCAATAAATAATTGTGATTTTGATATCAATCCTAAAAAAATAGGAAAAGTAAATGAAGGATGTTTATATTGCAAATATCAAGATATTTGCTATGTTAATAATGACAATATTATTGAATTAGAAATTGGAGGTGACGAAGATGTTTCCGAAAGTGAAAGCTAAACCTGAAGGATCTATATGGACTGATGATCAATGGAATGCTATATGTTTAGATGGTAAAAATATCATTGTAAGTGCTGGGGCAGGAAGTGGTAAAACTGCTGTTCTTACTGAAAGAATTTTAGAAAAATTAAAAAATGGTGTTTTAATTAATCAAATGATAATTCTAACATTTACTAAAGCTGCTGCTGGGGAAATGCGTGAAAGAATTAGAAAAAAAATTAAAAAAGCAATAAAAGAATTTCCAGAACTTGAAAATCAATTATACTTAGTTGATCAAGCTGATATAACAACATTTGATAGTTATAGTTTAAGTTTAGTAAAAAAATACCATTATATTTTAGGAATGCCTAAAAATATAGGTATTATTGATAACGTTCAATTAAATATTGAACGCAAAAAAATTATTGACGATATATTTACAAGATATTATGATAATGAAAAATTTCTAAAACTTTTAGATGTTTATACTAATAAAGATGATGAAACTATAAAAAATGCTATTTTAAATATTTCATCTAAATTAGATTCTATTTGTAAAAAACAAGATTATTTAGAAACTTACATGGATAAATATTATGATTTAAATTTTATTAAAGAAAAAATAAATGATTACAATAAAATTATTATGCAAACAAGTGATGTAATATTAATGCTTATTGATAATATAAAATTTGTAGCATCAGAAGAAGAATTTAGTGAATACGCTAATAAAATAGAAGAAATATATGGTAACTTAGCATACTGTAAAAAATATGAAGACTTTAAAAAAGTAATAGTTGATGCCGGTAAATTTCCAACAATGCCACGAAAAAAAGATTTAGATCCATATGAACGAGAAGAAATAAATAATTATAAGGATAAATTAAAAGTTTATTTAAAGGAATTAGAAAGACTTGTTAGATATGAATCTGGGGAAGAAATTGAAAATAATATTTTATCATTAAAAGATCATGCTGAAATTATTGTTTCATTACTAAAGGATTTAGATAATGAAACAATGAAATTTAAAAGACAAATTAATAGTTATGAATTTAGTGATATTATGCGTTTTGCAATTAAACTTTTAGAAGAAAATGATAGTGTTAGAGAAGATATTAAAAATTTTACTAATGAAATTATGATAGATGAATATCAAGATACAAATGATATTGGAGATTATCTAGTTTCATTGATTAGCAAAAACAATGTATATATGGTAGGTGATGTTAAACAATCAATTTATCGTTTTAGAAATGCTAATCCTAAATTATTTATGTCTAAATATAATGCTTATAAAAAAGGGGATAGTGGATATGCTATAGACCTTGCTAAAAACTTTCGTTCAAGAGAAGAAGTTTTAAGTGGTATAAATGAGATGTTTTCAAGAATAATGGATGATGATATTGGTGGAGCCAATTATTTAGAAGGACATGTAGCAATATTTGGAAATAAAGCCTATATTAAAGAAGGTAAAACTGATCAAAATTATAATTTAGAGATTTATAATTATGACTATGATAATTTTGAAGATAAAAAATTATATAGTAAAGATGAAGTTGAAGCTTTTATTATTGCTGATGATATTTTAGAAAAAATAAAAAATAAAGAACAAATATTTGATAAAGATGAAAAAACTTTTTCTGATATAAAATTTAAAGATATTGTAATTTTAGTAGATAGAAAAAGTAAATTTGAATTATTTAAAAAAATATTTGATTATAAAAAAATACCATTAATTATTCATAAAGATGAACAATTTGTTTATTCAAATGAAATTTATGTTTTAAAAAATCTTTTAAAATTAATTGAATATGAAAAAAACAAATCATATGAAAACTATAATTATTCATTTTTATCAGTTGCTAGATCTTATATATGTGATTATAACGATAATGATATTTTTAGTAGCGTTACTAATAAAGATATTATGACAAATCCTATTTTCCAAGATTTAATTTCTAAAATTAAATATTTAGCAAAATATAGTGAAGAAGTAAGTCTAAGTAATTTAATTGTTGAAATATATAATACTTTTGATTTTTATTCAAAATCAATTAATATCGGAAATGTAGCTAATGTTACTAATAAATTAGATTATATTATTGATGTTTGTAAAACACTTGAAGAAACAGGATATAACCTAGAAGATTTTACAAACTATTTTGATGAAGTATTTAATAAAGAAATTGATATTCAATTTTCAAACAAAAAAGATATGTCATCTAATTCTGTAAATATTATGACAATACATAAATCAAAAGGATTAGAATATCCAATATGTTATTTTCCACATTTTTATAAAGCATTTAATAAAAGCGACTTAAATGATAGATTCCTATTTGACCAAGATTTAGGAATTATAAATCCTGTTTTTAATGATGGATTAGAACCTACAATTTATAAAGAATTAATGAGTTATAATTATATTAATGAAGATATATCAGAAAGACTTAGAGTTTTATATGTAGCTCTTACAAGAGCTAAAGAAAAAATGATTATTGTAAATCCAATTTCAAGTAAAAATGGTAATTCATTACCAAGAAATGATAAAAATGTTGTAAACATTTTAGAAAGACAAAAATATAAATGTTTTGAAGATATTATTGTTTCTTTAAAAGAAGATTTAAAACCATATATTACTAACAAAGATATTAATGTTAGTAAAGCATATTTGTTAAAATCAAATGTTGATTATAAAAAATTATTAGAAACAAACGATATTAAACTAGAAACAGATTTACTAAATATATCTAAAAAAGCAAAAGAAACTAAAACATTTTCACATCAAAAAGGTTTAATAGTAGAACCTAAAGATATGTCTATGGGAACTAAAATACATGAAGTTTTAGAATATTTAGATTTTGATAATATTGATATTGATAAATATGATGTTAGTGATTTCTTTAAATATAAAATTAAAAAACTATTTAATCAAGAGTTTATTAAACCTGGAAATAAGTATTATAAAGAATATGAATTTTATATTGAAGATAAAAAAGGTATTATTGACTTATTAATTGAAAATGATGATGAAGTTATAATAGTAGATTATAAACTTAAAAATATTGCTCCAAAATACTATGAAGACCAAGTAAAAGCTTATGTTGATTATATAAAAACAATAACAAATAAAAAGGTTAGTGGATATCTTTATTCTATTCTTGATGAAGAAAATAAAAAAATAGTTTGACAAAACAAAAAATTTAATGTTATAATACATTCAGAAATCAACGAAGGAGACTATAGTAAATATGTTTTAGTCAAAGAGAGTTAGCGTTTGGTGAGAGCTAATACTAAATGATTTATGAATCTACTCCAGAGAGAAACTAACTATTTCCGGTCTATGGGCCGTTATCTAAATTAAGACTATTATTAGGATGGTACCGTGCTATGCGCTCCTAAAAATGGTCTTTTTTTGTTATAAATGAGGTGATATTATGTATACAAGAAAGATAGGGAATAACTATACATCCTAATTTTGTTGATTTTGAAAAGAAAATTATAGAAAGAAGGAATTAAAATGATAGATATTAAATTAATTAGAGAAAACAAAGAATTAGTAAAAGAAAATATTAAGAAAAAATTTCAAGATCATAAACTTCCATTAGTTGATGAAGTATATGATTTAGATATTAAATTTAGAGATGCTAAAGGAGAAGCAGACGCATTAAGAGCTGATAAAAATGCTAAATCAGCTTTAATCGGAAATTTAATGAGAGATGGAAAAAAAGAAGAAGCTGAAAAAGTTAAAAACGAAGTTGCTGAATTTAACGATAAAATAGCTGAATTAGAAAAACAAGAAGAAGAATTACAACAAGAAATCAAACAACGTATGATGGTTATTCCAAATATTATGGATGAAACTGTACCTATTGGTAAAGATGATAATGAAAATGTTGAAAATGAAAAATTTGGTGAACCAGTAGTTCCAGATTTTGAAATCCCACATCATGCTGATATTATGGCTAAATTTAATGGTATTGATAAAGAAAGTGCTGGAAGAACAAGTGGTAATGGTTTCTATTACTTAGTTGGAGATGTTGCAAGATTACATTCAGCAATGATTTCTTATGCAAGAGATTTTATGATTGATAAAGGATTTACATATTGTATTCCACCATTCATGATTAGAAGTGACGTAGTTACTGGAGTTATGAGTTTTGAAGAAATGGATGCAATGATGTACAAAATCGAAAATGAAGATTTATATTTAATCGGAACTAGTGAACATTCAATGATTGGTAAATTTAAAGATCAAATCGTTAAAGAACAAGAATTACCAATTAGTATGACATCTTATTCTCCATGTTTTAGAAAAGAAGTAGGAAGTCATGGACTTGAAGAAAGAGGAGTATACAGAGTACATCAATTCGAAAAACAAGAAATGGTTGTATTATGTAAACCTGAAGATAGTATGGAATGGTATAATAAAATGTGGCAATACACTGTTGAGTTCTTTAGAACTTTAGATGTACCAGTTCGTACACTTGAATGTTGTAGTGGAGATTTAGCAGATCTAAAAGTTAAATCATGCGATGTTGAAGCATGGAGTCCACGTCAACAAAAATATTTTGAAGTAGGAAGTTGTTCAACTTTAGGAGATGCACAAGCTAGAAGACTTGGTATCAGAACTAAAGGTGAAAATGGAACTTATTATGTACACACACTAAACAATACAGTACTTGCAACTCCAAGAGGATTAATTGCAGTTGTTGAAAATAATCTAAATGAAGATGGAAGTTTAAACATCCCTGTAGCATTACAACCATACATGGGTGGAAAAAAGAAAATAGAGGTAGCAAAATAAATAAAAAACAACTTTTAAAAGTTGTTTTTTTATTGTATAATTATAATAGGTGATAGTATGAAAGATTTAGTAAGTATAATTGTTCCAATAATGAATGTTGAATCATATATAAATGTATGCCTTGAATCACTTGTTAATCAAACATATAAAAATATTGAAATTATTTTAGTTAGTGATATAACAAATGACTATACACTAAAAATTTGTAAATTCTATGCAAAAAAAGATAAAAGAATAAAAATAATTAATAAAGTAAACAAAGCAATTGAAAACAAAAAAAATATTGGAATTAAGGAAGCAAAAGGAAAATATATTACATTTGTAGAAGGTGGAGATAAAGTAGAACCAACTTTTATTAATGATATGTATCATATTATGGTTGAAAAAAATGCTGATATTGTATGTCAAGATTATTATGGTCTAAATGAAAAACCAACAAAAAAACCACAAAAAGTTTATGTTTTCCATGAAGAAGAAATTCTTGACGAATATTTAAAAATGACTTTTAGAAGTAATTCATTTGGGAAACTTTATAAAAAACAATTATTTAAAAATATTCAATATCCAGGATACGAAGTTTATGATGACATAGTAACATCATATAAATTGTTTCACGAAGCTACTAAATTAGCATATTCACCAGTAAGAAAATATTGTTTAGTAGAAGAAAAAAATAACGATTACAATGATCACGATTGTGTTAAAAAAATTAAAGGTTGTTTGGAAATGTTAGATTTTATGGAAAAAAACTATCCAAAACTTGTTAATAAATGTAAAGTTAAAATTTGCTATGAAGCAATTGATTTATTTAAAAAAGTTAATAGTACAAGATATAAAAAACAAATGTATGAATATATTAAATTATATCGAAATTATGCTATTAAAGATAATAAATTATCATTAAATAAAAAATATCAAGTATTTGAAACTTTATTAGGATTTAATGCATTTAATATAAAAACTAGATTATTATATAGAGGAAAATAATATGAAAATAGGTGTTTTTGACTCAGGTATAGGTGGATTAACAGTATTAAAAGCATTAACAGAAGTTAGTCCAAATAATGAATATATTTATTTTGGAGATACTCTTAATTTACCATATGGTGAAAAAAGAGTTGATGAATTAAAACAATTATCAAATAAAATAATAGAATTTTTAATAAGCCATGAAGTTGATGTTATTGTTATAGCATGCGGAACATTAAGTTCAACAATTTATGATAGTGTTAAATCTAAATATGATGTAAAAATATATGATATTATAAATCCAATTATAAAATCTATCCAAAAAACAAATTTAAAAAAAGTTTTATTATTAGGTACTGAAAAAACAATTCAAGCAAAATTATTTGAAGAAAAATTAGCTAAAGCTGGAGTAGAAGTTTATACTAAAGCATGTCCTAAATTTGTACCTATAATTGAAAATAAAATAAATGAACCATTAATTACAGCAATTGGTGAATATCTTTATGATTTCAAAGATCTAGATATTGAAGTTATTATTCCAGGTTGTACACACTATGGACTTATTTCCGAAGAGATAAGTGAATATACTAAAATACCTTGCCTAGATATAGGATTATTAGTCGCTGAAGAAGTAAATCCAACATATAGTATAAATGATATTAAAATATATTTTAGTAAAATTACGCCTGAAATTAAAGAAGCTGTTAGTTTAATATTTGGTGATTTAGAAATAATAGAAAAAGTTTTATAAACTATCTTTTTAGATAGTTTTTATTATGTTATAATGTTTTGGAAAAGTGGTGATAAAATGATAAAAAGTTTAAATGATAAACAAAAAGATGCGGTTTTAAATACTGATGGACCATTACTAATTTTAGCAGGAGCAGGTAGTGGGAAAACAAAAGTTTTAACAACTAAAATTGCATATTTAATAAGTGAAATAGGTATTTCACCAGAATCAATTTTAGCAATAACTTTTACTAATAAAGCGGCAAAAGAGATGAAAGAAAGAGTTTTAAAATATTTAGGCCCTATAGCATATAAAATACAAATATCTACATTTCATTCCTTTGGTCTATCTATTTTAAGAGAATATTATGATGAATTAGGCTTTACTAAAAATTTTACAATACTAGATAGTGATGATTCATTAACTATTGTTAAGAAAATAATTAAAGATATGAACAAAGACCCTAAAATTTATAATCCTAAAACGATAAGAAATAAAATAAGTAGCGCTAAAAATGAAATGATATCTCCTGAAGACTATGAAAAATATGTTCAAACAGAATATGATCAAATAGTGCATAAAGTTTATAAAAAATATCAAGATAAATTAGCAATAAATAATTCAGTTGATTTTGATGATTTATTAATGTTACCTATATATTTATTTTATAATAATCCTAATATATTAAAACAATATCAAGAAAGATTTAAATATGTTTTAATTGATGAATATCAAGATACTAATCATGCACAATATTTACTTACAAAAATGATTAGTGCTAAAAATAGAAATTTATGTGTTGTTGGTGATAATGACCAAGCTATATATTCATTTAGAGGTGCAAATTATAAAAATATTTTAAATTTTGAAAAAGATTATCCAGACTGTAAAACAATATTACTTGAAAAAAATTATCGATCTACAAAACCAATATTGGATGTTGCTAATTCAATTATTAAAGTTAATAAATTAAGAAAAGAAAAAAAATTATATACTGATAACACTATAGGTTCTAAAGTTATTTATCATCGAAGTGAAAATGAAAAAGATGAGGCTTATTATGTAAAATGTAAAATAGAAGAATTATTAAAAACAGACAATCCTGAAGATATTTGCGTTTTATATAGAACTAATGCTCAATCAAGAAATATGGAAGAAGCATTATTAAAAGCTAATATTCCTTATAAGGTTATTGGTAGTATTTATTTTTATAAAAGAAAAGAAATTAAAGATTTAATTTCATATTTAAATATTATTTATAATAGTCATGATGATTTAAGTTTATTAAGATGTATAAATACACCTAAAAGAGGGATAGGTAATAAAACAATAGAAAATCTTATTAATAAAGCAAACGAAACAGGTCAAAGTATTTATGATGTTATAGATAGTGGTAAAGAACAAGATTTTAAAAACATTATTGAAAGTATAAAAAAAGAAAGTCATGATAAAACTTTGACAGAATTAGTTGAAATAGTTTTAGAAAAATCAGGACTTAGAAAAGAATTAGAAGAAGAAAAAACTTTAGAAGCAGAACTTCGTATTGAAAATTTAGAAGAATTTAAGTCAATAACTAGAAGCTTTGAAGAAGAAAAAGGAATTGTATCATTACAAGATTTCTTAATGGAATTATCATTAGTATCAGATGTTGAAGAATACAAACAATCTACTAATGTTGTAACATTAATGACTATACATGCTGCTAAAGGATTAGAATTTAAAAATGTTTTCATAATAGGTATGGAAGAAGGTATTTTCCCACATACTAATTGTATGGAAAGTAAAGATGAAATTGAAGAAGAAAGACGATTATGTTATGTAGCTATTACAAGAGCCAAAGAAAAATTATGGCTTGTAAATGCTAAGAGAAGAACATATTTCGGAATGCAAAACATGAATCCAACAAGTAGATTTATAAATGAAATAGATGAATCATTACTTGAGAAAGATTATGTTGAAGAAATAATAAAAGTTAGAACCAAAACATTCATTGATGAAAATGCTACATATGAAATTGGAAATAAGATAAAACATGATACATTTGGTGTTGGAGTTATTGTTGGAATTGATAAATCTATTCTTACAATCGCTTTTGCACATCCTATTGGCATTAAAAAGTTATTAAAAGGACACAAAAGTATTAATAAATTATAATTTTATGTTATAATGATATTATGAAAGGTAGGATATTTAAATGAAAAGTTTTGTTGAAAATGTAGTTGAATTTGGAGAAGAATTCATTGAACCTTTCCGTGAATTTATTGAAAAAAATCATGGGAATCCTATTTTATGGGTTGCTCTTTTAGGATTAGGTATAGGGTTATTTGCTTATACATATGGTGCTTTAAATAAAAATAATTAAAATGAAAATTAGAAAATTAATTATTCCTGTTGCAGGATTAGGAACAAGATTTTTTCCTATAACAAAAAGCATTCCAAAAGAAATGTTACCAATTGTTGATAAACCAACAATTCAAATTTTATTAGAAGAAGCTTATGAAGCAGGCATCGAAGAAATACTATTTGTAACAAGTCCTAAAAAAGAATCTATTATAAATCATTTTAAACAAGATATTGAATTAGAAAATAAATTAATAGAAAAAAACAAAATAGAAGACCTAAAAAAAATACAAGATCTTAATAAAATGATTAAAATATCATCAGCTTATCAAGAAATCCCACTAGGTAGTGGTCATGCTATTAATATAGGAAGAAACTTTATTAATAATGAACCATTTGCAGTAATGTATGGTGACGATCTTATTAAAGGTGGCTGTGCTTTAAAAGAATTGATAGAAGTTTATGAAAAATATGATTGTAATGTAATTGGTGTTAAAGAAGTTCCATATGAAGAGACAAATAAATATGGAATTATATCTCTAGCAGATAATGATTCTATGGAAATTAAAGCATTAGTTGAAAAACCAGCAATTAATGAGGCACCATCTAATTTAGCAGGGTTAGGAAGATATATATTTAAACCTGAAATATTTGATGAACTTGATAATATTAGTCTTCATGAAAATAATGAATATTATTTAACTGATGGTATAACAGCACTTATGAAAAAACAAAAATTTTATGCTGCAAAACTAAAAGGAACTTATTATGATATAGGAAGCAAAGTAGGTTATATAAAAGCAAACATAGCATATGCACTTGATAATGAAGAGACAAAAAAAGAAATAAAAGAATATCTAAAAGAAATATTATAAAGGAGAAAAAATATGAAGAAAAGCCTAATTATGTGCTTAGCGTTTTTAAGTATTTTCACATTTACTGGATGTGGAAATAAAGTAGAATTAAATCTTGATGAAGTACAAACAGAATTAGAAAAATTAACAAATGATAAATTTAGTTTTAACGCAATACAATTATCAGCAGAAAACAATGAATATTTTTATGATGAAGATATTTATGATACGGAAGAAGAATTTGGATTAACATATGAATATTTTGATCAAATTATTGCTAGAAAAAATAGCGAAACTGAAGAAAAATATGTTGTTATTAAACCAGTTCAACAAGCAGGTTCTGAAGAAAAAATTATAGATATCATGGAAAAATATACTAAAAAACAAAAACTAGAAACTAAATATGAAAAATATCAAGATTATTTAATATATGTAATTGGAAACAAACCAGAAGAAATGATGAAAAGAATAAAAGATTCTAAATCACCAATTTTCCAATCATTAATAGAAATTAAAAAACCTGATTTAGAAAATTTAATGGGTGTAAAAGAATCTTGGGTTGAAGAATCATTAGTAATGAATTCAGCTATTATAGTAAATTCTAATTTATATTTTATTATTAAGCCTAAAAAAGAAAATTTAGAAGATGTTCAAAAGGCAGTAGATAAATATATGGTTGATCTAGAAGAACAATGGAAAACATATTTACCAGATCAATATGAATTAGTAAAAAATAGAAAATTTGAAAAATTAGGCGATTATTTAGTATATATCGTTTCAGAAGATAATGATTTAGTTTATAACAAAATTAAAGACTTAGCAAAAAAATAAATTGTAGGTGGAATTATGTCAAATGGATTTTTTATAAAATCAAAGAAAAATATGGAAATTATTAAAGATGGTATATTAAAATTATTAGCACCATGTATTTTATTATTTGCAAGTTTTATTTTCTTAACAGGAATTAATGCTGATCCAGACGATCAAATGTTTATGATTATAAAATATGCTATTTATGCATTGGATTTTGTAGCATTAGTTATTGCAATAAGAGTAGTATATGGTATGCTTTATGATTTAGATATTATAAAAAGTAAAATCCATAGAGCTAAAGTAAGAGATGATGATTAATCATCTTTTTTTTGTAAATAAATTTTTGCTATACAAAATTTAATTTTATTGGTATAATAGTATTATAGTAGGAGAATATAAAGAGGTGAACATATGGAACTTAATACGTATATAACGCCTAGTAATAATGAGTTCAAAGAACGAATTAGAGAAACTAGGTATATGAGTTATAATAATGTTCTTAGCGATGAAATTAAAATGCTAATGGATATTGATATCGTAAGAGATTTAGCAAATAGAGCTATGTATATAAATAATCAGTTACCATATGATGTAGCATCACTTACAGCAAGACAAATTTATTTAGGTGAACCAATTACTGGTATTGAAATTCCACTAATTGAAGAAGAAGAAGATGAAATAATAAATGATAACGAAATAATTATTGAAGAACCTATTTTTGAAAAAGAAGAAATTATTGAAGAACCTATTTTTGAAAAAGAAGAAATTATTGATGATATCGAAGAAGAAATAATATCAGAAGAAATTATTTCTGACGAAATTATAGATGAAGTTAAAGAAGAAATTATTGATGATACATCTGATGAACTAGAAAAAACATTTGATTTGAGTAATATGTTAAGTGAATTACCTGTAGGAATGTTAGATGAAATTCCTAATAAAAATATGTTAGACGAATTACCTATTGGTGATGAAATAAATAACAATAATAATGATTTAATAATTGATGATTCATTATTAGAAAGTTTACAAAAAGAAAATAATAATGACTTATTAAAAATTACTGATGAAATACTTAATAATTCATTAGATAACCTTCCAAAAGAAGAAATTGTAGTAGATGATTTATTAAATGATCTTTCTTTAGATAATGATAAAAAAGAAGAAGCGTTAGATGGATTACTAGAAGAACTACCAAAAAATGATGATTTATTAGAAAATATACTTGAAGATAATAGTAAAGATGAAGCATTAGATAGTTTATTAGAAGAGTTACCAAAAAATGATGATCTATTAAATGACCTTCCTGAACTTAATAATGAAAAAGAAGAAGCATTAGATGGATTATTAGAAGAATTACCAAAAAATGATAACAACTTATTAGATAATTTACCAGAAATTAATAATAAGGAAGAAAAAAATGATGATTTATTATTAAATGAAAATAATTTAGATGACTTAATGGGTAACTTAGAAAGTTCACTACCAAATCATGAAGAATTAGTTAAATTTGATAATAGTATTGTTAATAATAATCAAACAAATGATTTATTAGCAACACTTACAAATGGATTTACAATGGATTTCTTAGATGAACCTGTAATGCAAAAAGTTAAAACAAGATAGAGTAAATCTATCTTTTTTTAATTTTATTTTGTATAATATTAATAATGGTGATAATATGAAGATAAATTATAAAATTGTTAAAAAGTTTTCAAATAAAGATATTAGTGTTAAAGAAAATTTACAATTATATCGTAATTTTCAAAAAATACTAAATCCTATTCATAAAAAAGCTAAATATGAAGATATTAAAATATCTCTTACTCATAGAGATATTAAAGTTAGAGTATTTAATGATTTTAATGATAATAAAGAACATAAAATCATTATATTCCTACATGGCGGAGGATGGGTAAGTGGCAGTATAGATTCATATACTAATTTTTGTCATAGACTATCAAAAGAAACTAATCGTATAGTATTATTAATAGATTATAGACTAGCGCCAGAAAATCCATTTCCAGCAGGATTTGATGACTGCTTTGATATAACATATTTAGTTGTAAAAAATATTAAAAATTTAAATTTGAAAACAAAAGATATTTGTTTAATGGGGGACTCAGCAGGAGCTAATTTAGTTGCTGCTATAGCACATAGATCAAGAGATGAAAGAAAATTTAAAATTTCAAAAATGATATTATTATATCCAACATTACAAAATGATTATTCTTTAAAAACACCATATAAATCTGTAATACAAAATGGATATGATTATATGTTGACAAGAAAAGTTTTAAAAGAATATACAATGATGTATGTTAGTACAGAAGATGATTTATATGATCCTTATTGTGCACCATTATTAGATGATAATTTTAAAAAATTACCAGAGTCATTAATTATAACATGTAATTTAGACCCATTACGTGATGAAGGTAGACATTATGTTGAAAAACTTAAAGAAGCTAAAAATAAAGTTACACACATTGAATACAATGTAATGCATGCATATATGTCTAATAAAATGTATAAAGAAGAAACAAATGAAACATATAATGTTATAAATAAATTTTTAGGTGATAATAATGAATAAAAGATGGTACAAACTAGAGAATGCAGCAAAAATATTCCCACCAACTTCTACAAAAAATGATACTAAAGTTTTTCGTTTTTATGTTGAACTTAACGAATGCATAGAACAAAAAATATTAGATAGAGCATTACAAAAAACATTAAAGGAATTTCCATTATTTAGATCAACATTAAAAAAAGGATTTTTTTGGTATTATTTAGAAACATCTAATATAATACCTGAAGTTAAAGAAGAAAATAGTATTCCATGTGAAGAAATGAAAGATGGACTTTTATTTAGAGTTTCTTATTATAAGAAAAGAATTAATGTTGAAGTTAATCATGCTTTAACAGATGGAACAGGAACTCTTAATTTCTTAAAAGTATTAATATGTAACTATGAAACAATAAAAAATAAAGTTAGCAAAGATTTAATAGTTGATGATATTTCTGTTATAGAAAGAGAAAAAGATAGTTACAAAAAATATTATAAAAAAGAAAAACTATTTCAAAAAAATGAATCAAAAAAAGCATATGTAATAAATGGTAAAAAATATCCTGAAAACGGGACAAAAATATTAGAATTAATAATGTCTTCAAAAGAAGTATTAAAACTATCTAAGGAAACTGGGAAAACTATTACTGAATACTTAACAACATTGCTAATTAAAAGTATTTCTGAAACAATGAGTTATAAAGATAAGAAAAAACCAGTAATAATTTCTGTTCCTGTAAATTTAAGAAATTTTTTCCCATCAAATACTGCAAGAAATTTCTTTAATGTTATAAATATTGAATATAAATTTAATGGAGAAAATGAAGAATTTGATCAAATACTTGAAGAAGTATCAAAACAGTTTAAAGAAAAACTAACTAAAGAAGAACTTAAAAAAAGTATGAATACACTAGCTAATTTAGAAAACATTTTTGTTATTAGATTAGTACCTATTTTTATAAAAGATTTAGTATTAAAATATTTCCATTATAATTCTAATCGTAATAAAACAATGTCTTTATCAAATATAGGTGTTATTAAAGTTCCAGAAGAACTTGAAAAACATATAAATTTATTTGGTGTATTTATAAGTACTGATTCTATTAGTTCTTGCATGTGTTCTTATAAAGATAAAATGGTAATAACATTTACATCTCACTTTATAGACCACGAAATACAAAAAAACTTTGTTAGATATTTAACTAGTAAAGGAATTGAAATAAATGTTAATACAAATATAATAGGAGAGGAAGAATACGATGAGAAAGTGTTTTAAATGTAATATAAATATAAATACTAATGTCGAAGAATGTCCATTATGCCAATCTCCTTTAAAAGGTAAGGAAAAAACAGATGATGTTTTTCCAGTTATAATGAGTAATTATAACAATCATACTTTACTTTATAAATTATTATTGTTAATATCAGTAACAGGGATTTTAACATGCATATTTATAAATTATTCTATTTCAAAACATCTTACATGGTCATATTTTGTTATTGCTGCAATAGGATGTTTTTGGGCTACATTATTAACTGCTATACAAAGAAGAAATTATTTTTTAAAACTTCTTTTTACTGAATTAAATGTTATTTTAATAGCATCTATATTATGGGATTTTATAACGGGATGGCATAACTGGAGTATAACTTTTGTTTTACCATTAGTATGTATATCCTATATAGTTTCAATTTTTATTTTAAGACTGTTTATAAGAAGATTATTGAAAGATTATATAATTTATTCTTATATAAATTGTTTAATAGGGATGATACCGCTTTATTTTGTATTAACTAATAAAGTTAGTATTACGTGGCCTTCAATAGCATGTGTTGTATTATGTGGGTTTTTAATGATAACACTTATGATATTTAATAAAAAACAAGTTACATCAGAACTTGAAAGAAGATTCCATTTTTAGTTGACAAATGGATTTTTTCTTGTTATAATTAAGTAGTATTAGTAATTATTACTACTTTTGGAGGTGTATCATGAAATATTCTAAACAAAGAGAAGAAATATTAAAAATTGTTTTAGATAGCACTGACCATCCTAATGTAAATACAATATATGAAAGGGCTAGAAAAATAATTCCAAATATTAGTTTGGGTACTGTATATCGTAATTTAAATACTTTATATGAAAATGGTTTTATTAGAAAAATAAGTAATCCTAATGGCGGAGATCATTATGATAAAACACTTATTGATCATGCTCATATATATTGTATAGAATGTAATAATATGTTTGACGTAGATGCTAATTTATTAAATGATATAAAAGCACTTGTTGAAACTAATAATAAATGTAAAATAAATAAAAGTGAAATAATCTTTACAGGATTATGTGAAAAATGTAACAAATAAAAGGAGAGATACAAAATGAATTTAAAAGGAACTAAAACAGAACAAAATTTAATGGCTGCATTTGCAGGAGAAAGTCAAGCAAGAAATAAATATACTTATTATGCTTCTAAAGCTAAAAAAGAAGGTTATGAACAAATAGCTGCAATTTTTGAAGAAACTGCTGGAAATGAAAAAGAACATGCTAAAATGTGGTTCAAATTACTTCACGGAGGAGAAGTTCCATCAACTATGGATAATTTAAAAGATGCTGCTGAAGGTGAAAATTATGAATGGACAGATATGTATGATTCATTCGCTAAAGATGCAGAAGATGAAGGATTCGCTCATATTGCATTCTTATTTAGAGAAGTAGGAAAAATCGAAAAAGAACATGAAGAAAGATATAGAAAATTATTAAATAATATTGAAACAAATGCAGTATTTGAAAAAGATGAAAAAATTATGTGGATTTGTAGAAACTGTGGACACGTTCACTATGGAGAAAAAGCTCCAAAAGTATGTCCAGTATGTGCTCACCCACAAAGTTACTTTGAACAAAGAGCAATGAATTACTAAGAAAAACCAATGCGTTTTTCTTTTTTTTATTTTTATGATATAATAAGCCTCGAAAAATTTTATTGAGGTGTTTTAAATGAAATTATGTATAGTTAATGAGAACTTTAAAACTGAGACAGTTGATGGACTTTCAAACTATTATCGTCTTTTAGTAAATGAGTTATATGCTAAAGAAATTGATATTACTGTTATAACAAATGGTGATAATGATTGTGAAATGATAGAAAATGGAATTCGAATTATTACAATAAAAAAAGATGAAGAATTTCAAGATAAAATTGCAGAAAAACTTAAGGATTTACAAAAGAATGGTGAAATTGATATTATTGAAGCATCAAATTATAATGCTTTAACAATTCATTTTGAAAAAGATAGAAAAGTACCATTAATAATAAAGGCATATAAACCATATACTTCTTCTGATAAACAAATTAATAGATGGGAAAAGAAATTATTAAATAATGCTGACTTAGTTACAGTATCTACAAACTGTTTAAAAAACAAATTAGAATTAGATAATATTAAAGTTATTCCAAAAATTATTAATAATAAATTTTATAATAAGAATGAAAAAAAAGAAAAAAATAAAACTATTTTATTTTGTGGTAAATTAACAGAAGAAAATGGTGTATTTAAACTGGCTAATATTATTCCAGATTTAATAGATGAACTTGGAAATGTAAAATTTCTTTTTATTGGTGAAGATTCAATATATAACGAAATGTCTTCATCAAGTTATATTAAATCAATTCTTCCTAAAAAATATTTAAAAAATATTGAATTTATTTCTAATATTAATAATGAAGAATTAAATGACATTTATAATGATGCTAGTATTTTAGTAACTCCAAGAGTTAATGATGATATATCATATGTTTATTTAGAATGTATGAAAGCAGGTTTACCATTTGTAAGTTTTAAAGATAATGCTATTAATGAAATACTTTTAAATAAAGAATATTTAACGGACGAAGAAAACTTAAAAGAAAGAATAATAAATCTTTATTTAAATAAAGAATTATCTAAATTAATAGTAAAACAAAATATGGAAATTATAGAAAACAAATTTAATAATGAAACAAATATTAGTAATATTATTAAACTATATAAAAAAGTAATTGAATTATATGACGAAAAAATAATTAAAGAATTATTTAAAGAAAACCTTAAAACAGAAATTAATACTCTAAAAAAAATAGAAGGTGAGTTAACTAATTCAGTTTATTTAATTGAATCAGATAATAAAAAATATGTTATAAAAATATATAAAAAACATATAAATGAAAATACTATTAATTCATTTATGGATTTATGTAATAAAAATAATATAAATATTATTAAGCCAATAGAAAACAAATTCATGAAAGTTTTAAATTCAACAATTTGTATATATGAATATATAGAAGGAAAACATACAAAAAAACTTTCAAACGATCAAATTGAAAAATTAATTGAATTTATTAAAATAGACAAAATATCTAATATTAAAAATGAAAACATGATGGAAAAAGTAAATTTTTATTATGAATCATTAAGAAATATGGAAACTAAAAAAATTAGAAGAGAAGTAATTGATGAATTATTAAAAAAATATATGAAACTTCAAAACTATAATATTTTTGATGAAAAACAATTAGTTCATGGAGATATGTCACCAAGTAATTTAATTTGGTCAGAAAATGGAGAATTTACTTTATTAGATTTAGATGAAGTAATTGAATTTACTAAGCTTTATGATTTAGTTGTATTCGCATTAAATGCGAGCCGAAATAAATGTGAAATCGATATAAAATTAGCAAATAAAATATTAAAACCATTTGATAATTATACGAAAATAGATATTATCAATGTTTGGAATTTTTACTTATTAAAAGTTATATTAGAAAAAATATATTTATATGAAATTGGTAAAATTGATTTAAGAGAACAAACAGGTTCAGAAGATGATTTTGAAGATTGGTTATATATTTTAAATAGTAATATTATAGAAGATATATTAAATAAATAATATATCTTTTTTTATGCTATAATTGTCTTAGGAGTTGATAAAATGAAGAAATTTATGCCGTTTTTTATATTAATTTTTACAGGTATTGCTATGTTACTTTATAGTCTTAATATAAATAAATTTTTAGTAGATTGTTCTTATTATTTATTTGTTATTGATGCTGTTTTAGTAGGATATTATATTAATGGATTTATTAAAAATAAAAGCAAAACATTTTTGATGTCATTAATATTATCTTTTATAATTTTTATTATTTATTATTTTGTTGATTATTTTATTATTTCACTATTATTTTATTTAACAATATTTATTAATTTAATATGTTGTATAAGTATTATATTTAATAAAATTGTAAAAAAAGAATCAGTAGTAATATATTATTTTGTTGATATTATTTTATTTGGTTTATCATTATTAATTATTACCTTTACTAAGTCTGATTTTGTTTATTTTTTATTTACATTAATTAATTCTTTATCTATTTTTTATTTTTTAAGTTTAGTTATTGTAAATGTATTATATAAATCAAAAATATAAGGACTTAGAACTTTCATTTATGGTATAATGACCTTGGTGATATAATGGAAAACAGATATAATGAATTAATTGAAATAATTAATAGAGCAAACATAGAATATTATACAATGGATAATCCTACATTAACGGATCAAGAATATGATCGTTATATGCAAGAATTATTAAAAATAGAAGAAAAATATCCTGAAATAAAAAAAGATAATTCTCCAAGTGTAAGAGTTGGAGGAAAAATAATAGATTCATTTACAAAAGTTACACATGAAATCCCAATGCTTTCATTAAGTAACGTTTTCAATGAATCTGAAATTATTGCTTTTGATGAAAAAATAAGAAAAGAAGTTAAAAATCCTGTTTATGTTGCAGAATTAAAAATTGATGGTTTATCAGTTTCATTATTATATAAGGAAGGTAAATTAGTAAGAGCTGCAACAAGAGGAGATGGCGTTACTGGTGAAGATATAACACATAATGCTGTAACTATTAAAACTATACCTTTAACTTTAACAGAAAAAGTAGATATAGAAGTTCGTGGCGAAATTTACATGAGTAAAAAATCATTCAATGATTTAAATAAAAAACAAGAAATAGCTAGAAAAGCATTATTTGCAAATCCAAGAAATGCTGCTGCTGGTAGTGTTAGACAATTAGATTCAAGTATTGCAAAAGAAAGAAATTTAGATTGCTTTATATATCATTTACCAAATCCTTTGGATTATGATATAAATAAACATTATGATTCTCTTTTATACATGAAAAAACTAGGACTTACAACTAATCCTATTTCTAAAAGAGTTAATGGTATTAATGAATTATTAGAATTTATTAATGAATGGACAGAAAAAAGAGATGAATTACCTTATGAAATAGATGGTATCGTTATTAAATTAGATGATATTCAAGGTCAAAAAAAATTAGGATTTACAGCAAAATATCCTAAATGGGCTACAGCATATAAATT
>CAJGDV010000001.1 GCA_904502155.1 uncultured Bacilli bacterium | reverse complement strand
TACATTTTTAGTTTATGAAGAAAATAATAAATATTATTGGTTTGAACATTCTTGGGATAAATTAAAAGGTGTTTATGAATTTGATAATTTAGATGAATTATTAGATAAAGTAATTTTAGAATTTCCAGATATTGTAAAATATAAAAATTATAATCCTAATGATCTTGAAATATATGAATATAAAAAACCTAAGGAACATATTAATTGTTTAGGTTTTTATGCTCACTGTTTCAAATCTAAAAAAATAAGATAATGCTAATGTAATTATCTTTTTTATATGGTATAATTGTTATAGTATAATAGGAGGTAATTATGAGACTATATGTAGAAAGTAGTAATAGACTAGTTTCTTATGATTTGCCCGACATCATTGATGAAAATGTACTATTTAAATATAAGAAAATATATTTAAATATTGTTGCAGAAAATGGATCATGGTATTTAGTAAATGATAATACTGTAAGTGTTAATTCTGAACCCAAAGTTGAATTAAGACCTTATTGTAGTTATCAATTAGCAATAAAAAATAATAAGGAATTAATTTATCTTCATGTCGCACCAAAAATTGAAGAAAATCACCGTTATGTTTCTTTTAATGGAATTAATAGTATTTCTATAGGTAATGATATGAATTCAGATATTAGTTTATCATCAAATTTAATATCTGTTTTTGAAGCATCAATTGTTTACAAAGATAATCATTGGTATATTTTGGATAGCAATGCTGAAGATAACTTTAGAGTTTATGTTAATCATCAAAGAGTTATAAATAAGAAATTAAAAACTGGAGATATAATTTTTATTGGTGGATTAAAAATTATATGGATGGGTAATTTTATGAAAATAAATAATCCTGGTAATAGAGTTATGACAAGTGCTAAATTACAACTTATGGAACAAGGACCAAGAGAAGATAATACACAATATACTCCTTCTAATCCAGATGAAGAAATTGTTATTAATGAGGAAGATTATTTTTTTCATAAACCAAGACTTAGAACAGTTATAGAAGAAAAAGAAATTGTTATTGAGGCTCCACCAGCTTCTTATTTAAAAGAAGATATCCCATTCTTGTTATCAATGGGTTCTAGTTTAACAATGATAGCTTTTTCAGGTATTTCAGCTTATAACGCTTACAATGATGTATCAAGCGGAAATAAAACTTTTGGTCAAGTTATTCCAAATTTAATATTATGTGTAACTATGGTAATAGGTTCAATTGTTATGCCTAGATTATTAAAAGCATATCAAAAGAAAATGATGCATAAAATGGAAGAAAAAAGACAAAAAAGATATACAGAATATCTTAATAATAAGGAAAATCAAATTAATATAATTATGAAACAACATTCTCAAATATTACATGAAAATAATATTACTTTAGCAGAATGTGCAGAAATAATTGTAAATAACAAAGATAAAGTATGGAATCGTGAAATAAATGATAATGATTTTTTAAATGTTCGAGTAGGACTTGGTAATGCTCCATTATCAATATCTATAAAAGCTCCAGAAGAACATTTTACAATGGAAGATGATAATTTATTAGAAAGTGTTCTTAATTTAAAAGATAAATATACAAGTTTAAATAATGTGCCAGTTACAATAGATTTTATTAAAAATAAAATAATGGCTGTAGTATGTAACTGCCCATTCGAACAAGATTTTTTAAATGGATTATTATTACAATTAATGACTTTTCATAGTCCTAATGATTTAAAATTAGTTTTTCTAACTGATAAAGAAAACGAATATAAATGGGAATATTTAAAAACATTACCACATTTATTTAGTGATGATAAAAGTGTAAGATTTTTTGCATCAACTAATGAAGAAGCAAAAAAAGTATTACAATATTTAGAACACCAATTCAATGAAAGATTTGAACAAATAGCTGGAAATACAAAAATGTTAGACCAAGAATTTAATGGTCAAGAAGCATTTAAAAATTATTTACCATATTATTTAATTATTACAGATAATTATATAAATATTAAATCTAATAAATTTATTACAAATCTTTTAAATCATCCTACAAATTTTGGATTTTCTTTATGCTTATTTGAAAATCTTATGAAAAATATTCCAAATGACTGTACAACATATGCCTATGTTGTTAAAAAAACAAGTTGTGTATTTGAAAAAGAACTTGCAAGTAATAAACAAAAAAATTTCATACCAGATTATAATCCACTTATAGATATGCAAAGAATGGTTAGTGAATTAGCTAATATTCCTGTTGCACCTATTAAAGGTATTCAACAACTACCATCTTTAGTATCTTTCTTGGAAATGTTTAATGTAGGAAAAATCGAGCAATTAAATATTGCCCATAGATGGAAAATTAGTAATCCAATTGTATCTTTATCTACTCCAATTGGAGTTAACGAACAAGGTGAAACATTTAAATTGGATTTACACGAAAAACATCATGGACCTCATGGTTTAATCGCTGGTTCAACAGGTAGTGGTAAATCTGAATTTATAATTACATATATTTTATCTATGTGTATAAATTATAGTCCTGATGAAGTACAATTTGTATTAATAGATTATAAGGGTGGAGGTTTAGCAGGTGCTTTTGAAAATAAGGAAACTGGTGTTAGAGTTCCACATCTAATTGGTACTATTACAAACCTTGATACAAATGAAATTAATCGTTCATTAGTATCAATTCAAAGTGAACTTAAAAGAAGACAAAAATTATTTAATGATGTTCGTGATAACCTTGGAGAAAGTACTATTGATATTTATAAATATCAAAAACTTTATCGAGAAGGTGTTATTACAGAACCAATAGCACATTTATTTATCGTATCAGACGAATTTGCCGAATTAAAAAGTCAACAACCTGAATTTATGAGTCAACTTGTTCAAACAGCAAGAATTGGTCGTTCATTAGGTGTACATTTAATTTTAGCAACACAAAAACCAAGTGGAGTTGTTAATGATCAAATTTGGTCAAACTCTAAATTTAAAATATGTTTAAAAGTTGCAACAAGATCTGATAGTATGGAAATGCTAAAACGTCCAGAAGCAGCTAGTATTAAAGAAGCTGGTAGATTTTATTTACAAGTTGGTTATGATGAATTATTTGAATTAGGACAATCAGCATGGGCTGGGGCTAAATATGTACCAACAGAAAAAGTTATCAAGAAAGTTGATACTTCAATTAATTTTATAAATAACACTGGCGAAATAATAAAATCTATTAATGACGTTATTAGAAGAGAAAATATAGAAGATCATGGTGAACAATTAACAAATATTGTTAAATATTTATCTCTACTTGCAAATAAAAATAATATTAAAACTAAAAAATTATGGCTAGACAGCTTAAGTGATGAAATATTAATTAATAATTTAATTATTAAATATGCCGTAACACAAAAACCATATGAAATAGATGCTATTATCGGAGAATATGATGATCCTTCTAATCAAACACAAGGTTTATTTAAAATTAATTTAAATAAAAAAGCAAACATTGTTTTATATGGTATGCCTGGAAGTGGTAAAGAAAACTTTATATCAACTTATATAAATTCAATTGTTTTATATCATTCTCCAAGTGAAATTAATTTTTATATTTTAGATTTTGGATCAGAAACTCTAAAAAAATATAATAAATATCCTCATGTCGGTGATGTTGTATTTATTGATGAAAGTGAAAAAATACATAATTTAATTATGACACTTCAAATGGAAATCGAAAGAAGAAAAGATTTATTTAGTGAATTTGGTGGTTCTTATGATTCATATATTAAAGAATCTGGGCAACAAATTCCAATGATTTCTGTAATTATTAATTCATATGAAGTTCTTGCTGAAAATTATGCAAGATTAGAAGACCAATTATCAGCTTTATTTAGAGATGGTTCTAAATTCGGTATTCACTTCCTTATAACATCATCAGTTGCTTCAGGTATAAGATTAAGAATTACTCAAATATTCCCAAATCGTATAGCCTTACAACTTCCAAATGATATGGATTATAGAAACTTACTTAATACTGATAGAGGAGTTGTTCCTGCACACAAGTTTGGTCGAGGAGTTGTAAAAATTGATGATTTCTCATATGAATTCCAAACTGCAATGTTTGCAAAACAAGATGAAATGAACAAAGCAATTATTAATCTTGAAACTAAATTTAATGAAAAATATCCTAATGTTAAAGCACCTAAGATTGTTGTTTTACCATCAGTTGTTAAAAAACAAGATTTAGATAAATCTATTAGTTTAGAAAATGTTTCAATTGGTATAAGAAAATCAAAAGTTAATACATGCCATTTTGATTTTGAAAAAAATATTGTTACACCTATAATTGCTTCAACAATTGAAAATGAGATTGGATTCGTTTATGGTTTAATTGATAGTTTATTAGATATTCCTAATGTCACAGTTAGGGTTATAGATTTATTAGATATTTTTGATACAAATTGTTCTAAAGCTACTTGTTTCAAAAATGACTTTGATGATTTAATTCAAAAAATTGCAATTGAACTTAATAATGATGAAACAAAGACAGGAAAAAATGTATTTATTTTCCTTGGAATATCTAAATTTAAACAATTATTGAGTTTAGATGTAAAAAATATTTACAATGAAGTATTTAGTAAAATTGCAGAAAAAAATAATAACAAATTCATTATAATGGATAATTATACACAATTTAAAGATATTGAATCTGAAATGTGGTTTAGATCTAATGTTGATATGACTACTGGTATATGGCTTGGAAGTAATGTAGCAAATCAAATGTCTTTAAAATTCAACAATTTATCTTTAGATGAAAGAAAAATTGATTTCCGTTACATGGCATTTGTACTTAACAAAGGAAAACATACACTAATTAAATATGTTGTTGATAAGGAGAGAAATTTAGATGAATAGTAAAATACTTGTTGAACTTATTGTTCCAGATATTGAAAAAACGTATACAATTTTTATACCTTTAAACAAAAAAATAGGAAATGTAATCCTATTGTTATGTAAGTCTATAAGAGAACTAAATAATAATGAAGATATTATTTCAAATAATGCTTGTCTATATAATAGAGAAACAAATGAAATTTATCAACCTAATCAGCTTGTTAAGGAAAGCACAATAAAACAAGGTTGTAATCTTATATTAATGTAAAAAAAAGATGTGATTGAAACACATCTTTTTTTATTTCGATATAATTGATTCACTTCTTAATGGTATTTCCTCAACCTCGATACCACTAAATTTTGTTTCAACCTCACTAGAAGCCATATCTACAGCTTGCATGCTTTTATTAGCCCAAACTTGTATGTTTTCACATGAGTTTTCGAGTTTTTTAATTTCATTAGGTAAATTTAATAAGAACGATCTATATCCAAAATCATTAGGAACTGATAATGAATTTGCTTTTGAAAAAGATACATTTAAATGGTTTTTTGCTTCAACAATATTTGGAAGAACAGATTCTTTAATAGAATCACTCTTATAATATAATTTAGCCATTTTTACATTTCCCATTAATTTATCCTTGATCTAGCTACTGCAGTAGCTATTTCATCGCAACTTTCATCAATAGTTTTTGCAAACTCTGTTAATATAACTGAGAAATCTTCGTATACTTTTTTTTCTTCAAGTGCACGAGTGACGAACTTCATACTATCATCACCCGTCCAAGCACCTTCAGCTCCACCAATTGAACATAATTTTGTAAAAAAATTAGTCATTGTATTATTATATACGTTTATTTTATCATTAAACTTACTCGCTATATTTTGAGTTTTCATTGTATCTAATTCTATATTAGCCATTATTAGCCTCTTCTCTTTGTCTAGCAAGTTCTTCTTCACGAAGACGTCTTTGCTCTGCTTCATATGATAAAGCACTTTTTATTTGAGATTCTAATTCTCTAATTTTAGCACTAATTGCATTTCTACATTTTCCTAATTCATTATATAATTCATTATTACGTCTATTAACATCACTAATTTTGTTATAATCAGCTGGTTCACCATCTATCAAATATGAATTATTAATTCCCTTAACTGCAAACGTTAAAGAATCCATACTATTTTTCATACTAGATGATAATCCCTCTAAATCATTTTGTAACTGAATATAATTATTTTTTCTTTGTATTAACTCACTCGATGAAATCATTTTATATCACCCTATTATCCACCAAATGGGTTTACCCCAGTTTTGGTATTAATTTGAGTAGTAGTAACAGAGTCTGTGTCTCCGCCAACTTTTTGAGAAACAGCTGATGCTTCAGCTTCATAATTAGCTCTAACAGTATCAAGAGCAGTATCAAATTCTAATAAGTAATCAGTCATTTTTTTAATTTCAGCTATTGCTTTTTCTAAATAACCTTTAACGCTATCCGCAATATTAGAACCTTTAAATGCTTGTGCATAGTCAACCATACTCGATAATTGAGCTAATGGTTCATCTATACCTTCTTTATATACTTTTAACGCTGCTTTCATGTTATCGATTTCGCCTTCGATAATCCCAACAGTACCTATATTATTAATTGCCATTTAAACTTCCTCCTATTTTATTGCGCACTTACGTTTGAAGCTTGGAATTCTTCCCAATGACTTATAACTGCATTAAATTCAGCTTCTATTTGATCATAATAACCTTGTAACGCTTCACTTATTTCATTTTTCATTTTTTCACAGTTTTTTAAAAAAACTTCTTTGTCTGGTCCTTCCCAACCAGCATTTACTGCTGCTTCAAAATCTTGTGTTTTTTCAAGATTTGTTTTTGCATTAATTATCATCTCTAAATGTATTTCTCTTAATAAAGCTTCTACACCTTCAGATGACACACCATGAGTAATAGCATCTATGCTTAATCCGCTTTTTCCCATTGTTTATTTCCTCCCTCAAGTTCAAAATCAGGTAATGTGAAACTTGATTCAAAAGAAACATAATTATTTCTAATTTTAACCAAATCTTTCGTATAACTTTCTAGGTTATTTAAAATTCTTGGAAAGTTTAACTTAATGTAGTCATATTTATTTCTAAGAGCATCTCCAGCTTCACCTTGAAATGTAGCATTAGTACCTTCAATAATATCATCCATATCATTGAAAGTCTTAGAGATGTCTTCGATATAATTGTTGAGTTCATTAATTAGGGCACTTAAATTTTCCTCATTTATACCTATTACATTATTAGCCATACTCACTACCTACTTTCTATAGTAGTATAATTTCCCTATACTACTATAACAATGTTATCACTTATTTTAATCTACTACAATATAATTTTTTTAAATTTGACAAAAAAAAAGAAAATTTGACATCTTCTTTTAAAGTTTAAATGATGAAAATAATCCTTGTGATTTTTCAGAAATCATTGAATGGACATTTAAATCCTTTTTCATATTTTTAATAACTGTTGGTAATAAGTATTGATTACTACCGTTGTTAATAAAATGTTTCCCTTTAATTGTTAATCTATCAACAACTATTAAAGGAACTTGAACAGCATAATTTATAATATATACTAAATTATTTTCACGCTTCCATTCTTTTTCAATACCATATAGTGATGATACAAATAAGCTATAATCATATAATTTACATTGATGAGCAACATTTCCAAGCATTGCATCAGCTTTATGAAGTTGATTTTTTAATTCCTCCATATTATTTACGTCACCAATATCATAGTCAAAAATATAAAGTTGATAATTTGGATTAGTAACAATATTTGCTATTGGCAAATTATCGTCAATAATCATAAAATCCAATCTATCTGATTTAGTATTTTGCATACCATTTAGGAAATTATTTATAAACGTTAATTTTTCTTTTTTAGTTATTACTAATGCTTTAGCATTGATTTTATCTAAATATTTTACTAAATAATTTTCTGATACTTGATTGCCATATACTGATTCAATAGCTACTTTTGCCTTTATTGGAAATAATGAATAAACTTTTACGTTTAATGGTAGTTTTGATAAAGAAAAATGTAATTTAGGATTTAATAACATTTCAATAAAATTACTATAATCTACATATTCATAGTTTAAGAATAATATTGAATCTCCTTCTTCTACTTTAAATCCACCTGTAATAAAGAATGGTTTAATAGTACCTGGTTTTGTATTTTTATCTCTTAATATTTCGATTTTACGTACAAAATCAGGCCATCTTTCTCCTACTTCAGTAATTAACATTTGATATAAATCTTTTGTTTGTTGAATATCTTCTAAAAGTTCATTTCCAAAAAACATTCCAAATTTAACATCAGGATATTGTGTTGAAATTAATTTAATATTATTAATATTTTTTTCAATAATTTTATAATTTTGTTCTTTAAATGTTCTAAATATAACATGTATAAAAATATTACTTACATTTTTATTTTTAAAACATCTAACTATATTTTTAGCATGATCAATAGTTGTATCATTGTCAAGATAGCAAAAAATATGCAATTTTTTATTTTCTTGAACTAACTTTTCAGCTATTTGATTAAATTTTTCATGGTGATCATAGTTGTCAATTATATCTTGAGCAACTGTTCTATATCCTGGCAATTGTTTATCACTTGTACTAAAAATTCGAAATCCATTTTTATAATTAGTAGAAAGATTCCCAATCGCACTATAAATATTTTCACTAGCTAATTTATTTATATTAGGAATTATTGCATCATTACAGATATCATAAATATCTCTTTTATCAACACCAAAACCATTTACTAAAAATAATACAGTTCTTCTAATATCATCTTGCATATTTTTTCCTCCCTACATTTATAAAGCATATCGGCTTTTCTAGTCTATCCTAGCATTTCCATTAACCAACCCTGTGCTGGATAATTTATATACTTTTTTGTGGAATATTCCTATGGGCATTTAAAAGGAATATATCCCCTATTTTAAGTATAACATTTAAAATAGTTATGTCAATTATTTAATAAAAAAATATACATTTGTTTACTAAAAAAAGAATGAAATAATCATTCTTAGTTTACAGATTTTTTAGCATATACAATTAAACCAACAACACCAATTAAGATAATTGCTAATGATAAATATACAACTAAATCATTTGATGATGAGTTACTAGCTTTAGCATTATTAGTATTTCCACTACTTTCAACATGATCTAATACATCATAAGGTTCTTCTTTAGCAAGTTCAGAATCAATAGCATCTAAAATAGATTTATCATATTCTTCACTATAACCACCAAATGAAGTTTCCCCAACAACGATGAATGGAACACCTGAAACTTCTTCACCTAATACTGAAGCAACATTAGTCATTAATTCAGAATTTTTTTGATCATTCCATACTTCATATTTTACTAATTCAATTTTATCTTTGTATTTGCTATCTAAATTATCAAAAAATGTCATTGCATTTTCACAATATGGACAACCATCTCCATAAAATAAATAAACTTTTACTTTTTCAGCCGCTTTTACTTTTCCAATTCCGCAACCTAATAATAATAATGATAATATTAGTAATAATGTTTTTATTTTTTTCATCTGTCATACCTCCTATTTGTAACATTATAATTATACTATATATTTAAATAATTTATCAATAAAATTTAATAACATCATTAAAATCTTTTCTAGGAATTAACTTTGGTTCTTCATTTGAATAGCCTAATACTATTCCTGAAACTAATGTTTTATCATTTATAGATAAATTTTCATTTATTTCTTTTTCAAACTCTGTTATAACTCCTAACCATAATGAACCTAAACCTTCATTTGTTGCACTTAACAATATATGTTCAATAGATGCACCCATTGATAATATATCATTAGGCATTACATCTTCTTTATTTGTATAAGCCAATATTAATACTGGAGCTTCTTTTACAAATGACATACATTTACGCATTATTTTTTCATAGTAAGTAAGTTCAACCTTATTAGTAATTTTTTCGGTAATTAAATTCTCAATTTCATTTTTTTTGTCTAGTGTCAATACATAATAAGTCCATGGTTGTTTATTATGTGCTGATGGTGATAATAAAGCATCATTTAAAATTTTTTCAATTACTTTTTTGTCTATTTGTTCTTGTTTAAAATTTCTTATACTTCTTCTATTTTTTACTACTTGATTAAATTCCATTTAATTTGAACTTTCTGTTAAAACTATAGATGCTTCTTTTACTTTACCATCTCTAAAATATTTAATTTTTACTGTATCACCAACAGCTTGTTTATATAATAAATATCTAAAATAAGCCATGCTTTTTACTTCTTTACCGGCAAATTCTACAATTACATCGCCTTTTTTAAGTCCTGCTTTATCAGCTGGTTTACCTTTTGATACATTTACAATTACAACACCATATTCAATATCTTCACTAATCATGATACCATTTCTATATAATTGCCATGTATCTCCAATACTTAACATTTCAACTCCAATTAGAGGTTTTTTAACTTTTTCACCAGTTTCTAATTGTGGAACTAGTGTCATTACATATTCAATTGGAATAGCAAATCCCATTCCTTCAACTTCATTTTTTACAAGTTTTAATGAATTAACACCAATTACTTCACCATTAATGTTACATAATGGTCCTCCACTATTTCCTGGATTTATTGCAGCATCTAATTGAATTACTTCCATTAAGTAATCACCATTTGATAATGTAACCTCAATTGTTCTATCTTTTCCTGAGATAATACCTTTTGTAACTGAATTCATATATTCAATACCTAAAGGTGATCCTACTGTAAAGATTGTATCTCCTACTTTTGATTCAGCACTTTCTCCAATTGTTGTAACTGCTATTGCTGCTTCTTTTGGAACTTGTAATACTGCAATATCTGAATATTCATCTGTTCCTAATATTTTAGCTTCATATTGTGAACCATTTGTAACAGTAACCTCAACTTTTTGAGCATCTTCTACAACATGATTATTTGTAATAATATAACCATACTGTTCATCTGTTTTATAAAAGAATCCTGTACCACTACCAGCAGCTACATTTCTTTGATATGATTCTATATATACAACAGCATCGTTTACTTTTCCTATTGCAGAACTAATTGTATCTTGTTCTGTTAATGTTATTTTACTTTCTTGTTTTGTTGTTATTGTCTTGTTTGGAATAAATTTATAAACACAAATTGTTCCAATTATTCCTGTAAATAATGCAATTAATATGCTTATAACATATGATGCATTTACTACGACTTTTGTATTTTTTTTCATTATGTCCTCCTTAGTCTAAGTCTGAAATATCTTTCCAATTGTCAGGGAAACCACATCTATTTAAGATATTATTTAATGGAACAGAACTTACTTTTCCATTTAATATATCAACTTCATAAGAAACTTCATTAATAAGATCTCTAAATTCAGTATCTAATAATAGTTGTTTCATTATTATAATTACAGCATATATATCATTTTTTCCATATGCATATTCATCATCTATTAAGTCAATATTTAAATTACGATGATATTTTGTATCTGGTATAGAACGTTGTGTTCTATGCTCATATAAAACTTCTTCATGAGCACAAATATTACGATAATTTGCTAATATTGTTAAATAGCATGATAATGTTTCAATATCTAAATTATATAATTCAGCTATTTTTAATTGATCTTCAGTTTTTAAAATTCCATAAAATTCTGAAATTAATCCAAAAGAAAGAACCTTAACAAGTATCCACATAGGAACATATCCATAATTTGCTATATAATGATATGTTGCAGCATGTTGATTACCATTAACTCTAATTTGTCTTTTTACTTTATTCAAAATATCATGAACTTGTCTTGTTTTCATGTTATCAACAGTGAAGTTTTTAGGATTTAAATAATCTTTTTCTTTAAAACCATATTTTTTTGACAATTGATAACTTAAAATTGATTTAATATTATTTTCTATTACTAAAATCCATTTAAAAAAAATGTTTCTCATTTTTCTATCAAAAATAAGCATTGCATACAATTCATCAAATGTTGTTCCTTCAATAAATGAAGTTTGTTTTTTTGATTTCATAAATAAGTGTCTATATCCACTTATAAAAAAATAGTTTTCCTTTAATAAAATTTCCTTAGCATGATCAACATCATTAATTATTAATCCTTTATCAAGAAGAATTTGAATTTGTTCATCTAAGTTTTTAAATATTTTGTTATTGTTTGACATGTTACCACCTACTATAATTATATCATATAAATTTATTTTAAATGTGTTTTTTTCAAGAATTTATATAAAAAAGGATAAGTAAAAACTTATCCTTCTATATGTAAATGCTTTAATAAAATTTGTATTATTTTAGAATCATTTTCAAATTCAATATATGATTCTCCATTTTCTTTTGTTTCGTGTAAGATTATAAATTTGTCTTTTAAATCTTCACCGTCTTCACTAACCTCAGCTGCAACAAAATAATTGTCTCCACCATAAACAGCTTGTTTAAGAATATAATATTCCTTACCATTTTCTAGTTCAACAACTTGATTTATTCTGTTTTCCATCTTTTTTACCCTCCTATTATAATGATCTTGTCATAGAATTTTCTTCTTCAATTGTGTTATTAGCGTAATATTCTCTAAGTTGTTTTAATTGTTCAATTTCTGAGTTGTAACTAATTTGTTCTTCATTAGTATAAACATTTAATATGTCTTTATCTTCGCCTTGTTCAATTGATTCGATATTTGGTTCTTTTTCAATTGCATCATCAACATTTCCACCATTTGTATAAACTTCTTCTTGTTGATCATTTAAATAAGTTTCTCCTGGTAAAACTTCGATTTGATCAGTAGTTTGATTGTTATCTTGAACATTATTATCTTCTACATTGTCGTATACTTCTTCTTGAGTATTATCTTCTACATTGTTATTAGTATCTTCTAAGTTGTCATAAACTTCTTCTTCAACAACTGGTTCATCATTTGTACTACTATCATTTTGGCTGTTATCAAATTGATCTTCATTGTCATAAACATCTTCTTCAACAACTGGTTCATCATTTGTACTATTGTCATTTTGATTGTTGTCAAATTGATCTTCATTGTCATAAACATCTTCTTGTTCAGTATTTTGATCATTATTATTTTCATTTTCATTATTATCAAATTGATCTTCATTGTCGAAAACATTTTCTTGATCGTCTTCAACAACACCATCATTGTTTTCTCCATTTTCGAATTCATCTTCATTACCAAATTGGTCTTCGTTATCAAAAACATTTTCTTGATCGTCTTCAATAACACCGTCATTATTTTCACCATTTTCGAATTCATCTTCGTTACCAAATTGATCTTCATTATCGAAAACTTCTTCATTTTCATCATCAATAACTGCATCATTATTTTCATCATCAATAACTGCGTCATTGTTTTCATCATCTTCAATAACTGCATCATTATTATCGTCTTCAATAACTGCATCATTATTATCATCTTCAATAACTGCATCATCAACAATTTCTTCTACTGGTGTATCTTCATCTATTGTAATATCATCTTGATTATTATTATTTTCTTCTGGAACAGTTATTTCATCAGAATTATCATGATCATCAACAGGGTTTGAACCGTTGTTATTGTTGTTATTATTGTTGTTGTTATTGTTGCTATTATTATTATTACTGTTGTTGTTATTATTATTTGATGGATTTGGATTTCCACCTACTTGATTTTGATTTTCATTTTCTTTTTTATCTTCAACAACATTATTATTATTATTTTCTTCAACAACATCTTCTTTTTCTTCTTCAACAACTTCTTCTTTGTTTTCTTCTTCTTTTACATCCTCTTCGATTATTTCGTTTGGATCTAATTCTTCATTATCAATTTGTTCAATAACTTGTGGATCTTGTAAATCTTCTAAAGTTTTTTGAGGTAATTTACCACTTGCTACTAATAATACTGCAGATGCAGCAACTACAGCAATAACTTTAGCCCATTTTTTAAGTTTTGCTCTGAAATTTAAATCTTTAGCTTTATTTTTTAATTTATCTGAAGCTTCTTTAAATTTAGCTTTCATTTTTCCAACAACTGGAACCACTTTTGTTTCTTCTTTTTCTTCTTCTTTTTCTTCTTCAACAACTTCTTCATTATTTTCAACATTTAATTCTTGTTCTTCATTATTTAATTGTTGTTCCTCATTATTTAATTCTTGTTCATCTAAATTAATTTCAGGATTAAATATTGGATTAATTTCTTCATTTTCTTTTTCTTCTTCATTTTGATCTGGGAAAGAGAATTTTAATCCACCTAATTTAGGATCATTATTTAAAGTATTTAAAATATTTTCTTCTAATGAATTTGATTTTGGTTCATCCATAAAAATTTGATTTGTTTTTTCATCGAATGATGAATCTTTAACACCTAAATCATTATCAAATGGAAGTGGAGCTCCAACTTTAATTTCTTCTCCATTTTTACCTTTAAATACTGGTTCTTTGTTTTCTTCAACTTTAACATTATTATTGATTAAATTATTTACTTGTTCTAAAACTGGTAATGAAATAAATTGAGCTCTATTTTTTAATGCTTCTAATGAAGCTTTAGATTTAGCTAATTCCATTTCATCTAATCTTTTTTGATATGAATTTTGAACTTCGTTATTTTTTAAACGTCTGTCAATATCTTCTTTTCTATTAACAGCATTTTCATGTAACTTAACATATCTTTCAAGATTTGATTCTTCAGCAACTAATGATGAATTAACTAATTCTAATTCAGCTTTTTTATCTGTTAATTCGTTTAAATCATTCCATGCTTCTTTTTGTGATGCTTCTATTTCTTTGTTAATTTGTTCTCTTTGTTCATTAGTTTTTGCTCTTCTTAATTGTGCTTTTAAACCAATAATTCTATTTTCTACTTCACGTGATTCAACTTTTTTATTTTGTTCAATTAAATCACTTTCTAATTGTTGTTTTGCTTTTTCAAATTCAACAATTTTTAAATTTGAATTTTGAACTTTAACAGCAAGAATTTTGACTTTTTCTTCTTCACGAGCTAATTCAGCATCAGAATATCTATAATTATCAACATTATTAACTTTTGCTGTTAAATTATTAATTTTATCTTCTAGTTCAACTTGAACTTTTCTATTTTGAACTAATTCGTTATTTCTATCTTCAACATCAGCATTAAAATATCCTGCTGGCATATTTCTTTTTAAATCTTCTAATCTGTTGTTTACATCATTAACTGTTATTACATCAGCTTGTAAATCGTTAATAATTTTTTCAACTTCATCTGCTAAATTTATAGATAAAGCTGATTTTTCATTTTCCATAGTAGATTTAATATATTTTAAATCATCTAATTCTTCTTTATCTATATTTCTTTTTGCTTCATTAACAAGTGGACGACTTGCTTGTAAACTTTCAGCATTGTTTAAGTTGATTTGAGCATTATTCATTTTATTTTCAAAATCAGATTTATTATTTAATAATCCTGTTAATTGATTTTCATTTTCAACTAAAATTTGTTTTGCTCTATCATTTTTAATATTTAATTTTGAAATTTCATTTCTATTTACATTTAAAGTTTCACGAATTAAATTTTCTTCTTCAGGATTTGGAGTTATACCTAATTCTCTTAAGCGTGCTCCTTGTTCTAAATTTTCTCTATTTAATTCTGCCATTTTTTTATTGTTTTCTTCAATTTCACGTTTGATATATGCAATATACTCTTCAACTTGCGCTATAGTTAATTTAGTTGATTCTAATCCAGCCTTAGCAATATTTAATTCTCTTTTTGCATTACTTACTTCTGCTTCATCATATAGTGCAAAGAATGTTGGATAATTAGTATCATCTTGAATTTTATTAGAAAGTTCAAAAATTTCATCATCTAATAAATTTAAATCGATTTCTAAATTTTCTAATTTTTCTTTCGTTTCGTTATCAACTAATCCGCCGTTAATATTGAATTTTAAATCTTTTAAGGATTGTAACATTTCTTCTTTATTCATACTATCTCTCCTATCTTCTATTTCTATATTCTAGTTTTAATTGATATCTTATCATATCTTTTTTGTTATTTATATCTGCAAGACTGTTAACTTCATAGTTTAATGTTTGGAATGCTAAAATCAATTCTTCTTCTGATAAATATTCATCGCCAACTTGAATCCAGTCTCCATCATTTGTAGTTTCAGTGTTTTCTTCATCAGTTAATTTATAATATTTATAAACTTTTGCTTTTGTATTTTCATCTTTTATGTAACCTTCCTTAGGTTGTGATACATAATATGTTTTTTCTTCGTCAGCAGTTGCACTATTACTTGGATAATATTTACGATGAGTACCTTCTAAATACCATTTCCATACTCTATCTTTGTATACATATCCTTCTTTTGATTCACAATCAACAGTATCTGATTTTGTACATACATTAGCAGTCCAATTAGACCATGAACCATATGAACATATTTTACCTTTGCTAACTTCAGTTTTACCATCACATGTATATTTAGTATATGCTGTTACTTTATGTGATGATGCATTTCTTTTTTCACATTGTGTTGGTGAAGCAATATATCCTGATAATTTTGGATCAGAACATACATAACTTAAAACTTTAGCAACTACAGCTGCTCTACTTCTATATACTGTTTGCTTGTTTACTGTTCTATATTCTTTTGCTTCTGGTTCAGTTAAACTAATATTGACAGCAGCATTTCCTTCATCACCTTTTGTTGGATATCCATCAGGTTGTGTAGAAGAATAACCACCATTATTCCAATATGTAGTACCTGTTTCTTCAATGTACCATTTATATCCCGTTGCTTCATTTTTATTTTTATATGTATAACCTTCACTAGGAACCTCTTTATAATATTCAATTACTTCGTCAACTACTTTTACATTATTAGGATAATATAACTTAACTTTATTGCTATAAATTTCAGGTAAATATAAAAATCTAACATCTGATTTATCAGCAATTAAATCTGTTTCTTTTCCTTCTACATAATCAGTAAAATTAGTATCATCTTCAGTATTACATTTTATATGTGGAGTATATTGATAATTTCCACTTTCTAACATACAAACTTTAATATAAGTTTCATCACGATTACATTGACTATATGAACTAGCATCTTTGATTAATTGTTTAGAAATTAAATCATTTACTCCTAATCTTGAACATTCTCCAGGATTTTTAGGTAGTGCTGATGAATCGTTTTGATAATATTGTTTAGCCGCATTTAATAGATTTTTTTCTTTATTCCCCATACTACATGATCTTATACATAAAATTAGTATAACAAGTAGTATAATTAAAAGTATAATTACAAAAGCCTTAAAATGCTTAAATTTTAGCTTTTTTTCCTCATACGTTCCATGGGTAATTTTCTCATCCATACAAACCTCCTATTTTATTAAATATCATATAAATTATAACATATAAAAAGTCCATTTACAACTTTTGATATTAATTTCCAAAAAGAAATTAGATTAATATACTATATATATACATTCTTGTCAAGTTGAAACATTATAAAATTTTAATAAACCATTTATTAGTTTTAATGATGTTTGTCTAATATTGTTTTTATCCTTAATTTTTCTTAGATCATTATAATTTGAAATGAAACCCCATTCTATTAGAAAAGCATCATATTTTAGATTATTTAATAAATATATATTATTTCTTTTAACTGGTTTTCTTCTTAAATTTAAGGCATTTGAAATAGATTGTGCTAATTCATTATTATTTTTATAAAATATCTGAATTCCATTATAATTATTATTATTGCTGGCATTTAAATGTATTGAGATTATTAATGTCGGATTAATTTCATTAATAAACTTAATTCTATTATCAAAATCACTTTTTTTTCTTCTTTTAGTATTAGGACTTGATAAATCATAATTACCTTTTCTCGTTTGATAAACGATGGCTCCTTTTTTTTCAAGTTCTTCTTTTAGTATTGTTGATATATTAAGAACTAAATCAGATTCATTTTCATTATAATATGATGCACCTTTATCAACACCACCATGACCAGGATCTAAAACAATTATTTTATCTTTTAATGGCAACGATTTAGAATTAACATTTGTAATTAGAAAAAAAAAGAATAAAAAAAGAACATATATTTTGTGTTTCATAATATCACCACTTAAATATATGTCTTTTTTATTTTAATTATCTTCTTTTAAAACTAAATTTAATACTATACCAACAATTGCAGCTAAAGCCATTCCACTAATTGATAATGAAAAGTCACCGCTACTAATTGATATTGTTGCTCCTCCAAGACCTATTACAAGCATAGCGGCAGAAACAATTACGTTTTTATTTTTACTAAAATCAACTTGATTTTCTACTAAAACTTTTAATCCATTAACAGATATAAATCCATAAAGAAGTAATGATACTCCTCCTAAAACTGGATTAGGTATAGTACTAGCTAATGCAGTGAATTTACCAAGGAATGCTAATATAATTGCAAATATAGCAGCTAAACGTAAAACCCATATTGATGCTATTTTACTCATTCCAACAACAGATGTATTTTCACCATATGTAGTATTTGAAGGTCCACCAATAAAACCAGCTACAAATGTTGCTAACCCATCACCTAATAATGTTCTCGCTAATCCTGGGTCTTTAATTAAATCTTTTCCAATAATAGTACCTAGTACAGTGTGATCCCCAATATGTTCAGATATTGTTACTAAAACAATAGGAACCATAATAACTAATGAACTAAAATCCAAATCATAATTTACGAATGGAAATTGAAATGCTGGAATACTAAAGAATGATGCTTCTTTAATTGGTGTAAAGTCAACAAGACCTAATACACATGATGAAACATATCCTGCAACAATTCCAATTAAAAATGGAATAACCTTAAAAAAGCCTTTTGCTCTTGTTGCAACAAAAGCTGTTGTTAAAAATGTAATTAATGCAACTAGAACATTTTGCCATACAAATTTTGCCCCTGCTTCAATTCCAATACTACTAATTGCAGTAGGTGCTAAACCTAACCCTATAATCATAATCATAGGTCCTATAATAATAGGTGGTAATAATTTTTCAAGCCATTTTGTTCCTACAATTTTTATAATTAAAGCAATTAGAATATAAGCTAAACCAACTGCCATTATACCTGTAAAAACGCCTCCCTTTCCACCTTTTGCAAAAGCAAGAATCATAGGTGTAATAAAGGCAAATGAACTTCCTAAATAAACTGGTGATTTACTTTTTGTACATAATTGATATAGTAGTGTTCCAATTCCTGATGCTACTAATGTAACAGGAATTGATAAAACTTCTTCGCCTGCTGCATTGTTAACTAATATAGGCACTAAAATAGTTGCCCCAAACATTGCAAATACATGCTGTAATGATAAAACTATCCATTTACCCATAGATGGTTTTTCATCGACGTCTAATATTAGACCATTTTTCTTTTTCATAAAATCTCTCCTCCTAACTTCAAAAAAAAACACTAAAATTACAAAAATTTTAGTGAAAATGAGGGACTAAAAAAGGAACAACAAAAACATTATTTAAGTTATTACTAAATTTTGTTTTTGTTAATTCCTTTTTCATAGTATACACCCAAAATAATATTAACATATTTTTTTATCTTACGCAATATATTTTTTAAAAAATATTAAATGGGTATCTATTAGGTAAATCTAGTTCAAAAGTTAAAAATTCTTTTGTAGTAGGATGGTAAAATGATAATTGCTTTGCAAATAAAGCAATATTATCTTTTTTGGTATTTTTATTATATTTTTGATCACCATATAAAGCATGATTCCTACTACTAAATTGTACTCTTATTTGATGAGATCTACCAGTAATAAGATTAATTTTTATCAAACTAAAATTATCTTTATATCCAATTTTTTTATACTCTAATATTGATTCTTTTCCATCTTTTGATACTTTTGTAATATTTGTTTTATGATCTTTTAATAATTTATCAACTAATCGATCTTCATTCTTTACATCACCATCAACAACGGCATAATAAACCTTATTAAGTTTATGTGTTCTAACTTGTTCACTTAATCTACTAGCAGCCTTGCTTGTTTTTGCAAAAACCATAATGCCACCAACTGGTCTATCTAATCTATGAACTAATCCTAAATAAACATTTCCAGGTTTATTATATTTTTCTTTTATATAATCTTTAATCATATTTAATAAGTCTTTATCTTTACTTTCATCTTCACAAACAGGGATATTTGGTTTTTTTTCAACTACTATAATATGATTATCTTCATACAAAATATTAATCATTTTTACTCCATCTTCCATAAATACCACATGGAAGAACTAAATTATCTCTTGTAATAGGTAACCCTACATCACCAGCATCTACAACACCTTCAGGATATTTTTTTAACATTGTAGTTTTTAAAATGTTTTCTAAAACTATACTTGAAATTCCTGTAGTATATGAATTTACTAAGAAGAAAACAGGTTCATCACTTAATATTTTCATACATGCATCTATTAATTTATATAAACTCTCTTCAAATTTCCATACTTCGCCATTTGGTCCTCTACCATAACTTGGAGGATCCATTACAATAGCATCATATTTGTTTCCACGTCTATATTCTCTTTCAACAAATTTTAAACAATCATCTACAATAAATCTAATAAAATTATTTTCTAATCCTGATAATCTCATATTTTCTTTAGCCCATTCAGTCATACCTTTTGAAGCATCAACATGTACTACATCTGCTCCTGCTGATGAACATGCCATTGTAGCACCACCAGTATATGCAAATAAATTTAAAACTTTAATTTTTTTATCTTGTTTTTTTATTATATCCATCATAAAGTCCCAATTAGTAGCTTGCTCTGGAAATAATCCTGTATGTTTAAAATTTGTAGGACTAACCTTAAATGTTAAATGTTTATAATCAATTGTCCAGTGGTCTTTTAATTTTTTGTTAAATTTCCATTCTCCGCCACCTTTTACACTTCTAAAATAATGTCCATCTACATTTTTCCAGTTTTCATTATAATTAACATTCCACATTGCTTGAGGATCTGGTCTTCTAAAAATAACGTCTCCCCATCTTTCTAATTTTTCGCCGTTTCCAGCATCAATACATTCATAGTCTTTCCATTCATTACTTACTCTCATATAATTACTCCTTTTTTTTATATTATAGCATAAAATTTATATTTCGTTGATATCTTCCGTGTCATCATCTAATTTATCCAGTTTATTCCATCCAACTGATAAAATACCTTTCTCACTAGCAATAGTATTCATTAATTTATCTATTAAATAATTAAAATCAAGATTAGATGATATTGTTGCATAAATTTTTGAATTCCCATTTTCTAATGTTTTTACTTCAATATTTGTCAATTTTATATTTTCATTTTTTGTTGCTTTTGTTATTTGATTTCTAATTTTATTTTCTCTTTCTTGTTCACATCGAATTTTAAATACATATGTTTCTTTTTGATTGTAATTGTTAGATATTTTATAATTTAAATATTTCAAAAATATATTAGAGAACAGAATAAATATGCATCCTGTAATTGCTTCTTTTAATAAACCAGCAGAACATAAAATACCTATGGCAGCATTACACCATAAAGTTGCAGCGGTAGTTAATCCTTTAATATTTGTGCCGTCTTTCATTATTACTCCAGCACCTAGAAAACCAATTCCAGAAACAACTTGAGCAGCCATTCTAGTTTTATCAGTTGCATCAACACTGAATGCATATGAAGAAAACAAAAATGCTCCTATACATACTAATACGTTTGTTCTTAATCCTGTTGCATGTCTTCCAGATAATCTCTCTAAACCAATAAAAAAACTTAAAATAAAACAAATTGCTATTCTTATTAAGAATGTAGTGTATGACATTTTAAACCTCCTAACATAGAAAAAGAAGTATAATCGATGATTATACTTCCAGACATATTTGAAAGAATCTTAACGTTTTGAGAATTGTGGTGCACGACGTGCTGCTTTTAAACCTGGTTTTTTACGTTCTTTACTTCTAGCATCTCTTGTAACGAATCCAGCTCTTTTTAAAGTTTTTCTATAGCTATCTTCATTTTCAACATTAGCTTTGTCGTATTCACATAAAGCTCTAGCAATACCTAAACGGATTGCACCAGTTTGTCCAGTAAATCCTCCACCATTAACTTTTACTTCAATATCAAATGTTTCTTCATTATTTGTAGCAACTAAAGGTTGTTTTAAATCCATAACATTAGTTTCATATGGGAAGAAATCTCTAACATCTCTACCGTTTACAGTAATTTTTCCAGTTCCTGGAACCATTTTAACTTGAGCGATAGAAGATTTTCTTCTTCCTGTTCCAATAAATACTTTACTCATAGATTAAACCTCCTTATTTAACTTTTAACTCAACTGGTTGTTGAGCTGCATGTGGATGAGTTTCTCCAGCATATACAAATAATTTTTTATACATTTGACGTCCTAATCTTCCATTAGGTAACATTCCTTTAACGGCTCTTTCAACCATTTCAACAGGATATTGTTCTTTCATAACACGAGCTGTTCTTTCTCTTAAACCACCAGTGTATCCACTGTGATCATAGTAAACTTTCTTATCTAGTTTGTCACCAGTAAGAACTACTTTGTCAGCATTAACTACGATTACAAAATCTCCGCAATCAACATGTGGAGTGTAAGTAACTTTATGCTTACCACGTAATACATGTGCAACTTTAGTAGCTAAACGACCTAAAGTTAATCCTTCAGCATCTACTACATACCAGTTACGTACTACTTCTTCTTTTTTTTGCATGTAAGTATTTTTCATATTTTTTTCCCTTCCTTAATTTAAATTAATTTAAGCTAGATTTCCCAGATCTAACTAAATTGGGATTTATAAAATGTACCAACTAAAATATTACTAAAAAATGCAATAAAAGTCAAGTAAAACAATACTTTTTTCAAAAAAAACATTAATTTAATTTTTGTAATATTTTTCTAAAATTATATTGCCATTTTTTTTAGAGAAAACATATGTATAAATATATAAATCTTTTTCAAATTTAGATATATTTTTATTGATTTCATTTTCTAAATTATCAGTATTTTTTACAGTCATTAAAACATCAACGTTACTAACATAATCTCCATATGATTTAAATACATTATTATCATTAATATAAAATTTATATTGTTCTAAATAATATTTATTATTTTTATAATCAAAATTTATTAACTTGTTATAAACGTTAATTTCATCTTCTATAATATCCTTATTTGAAATATATATATCATTTTTGTTATCATATTTTATTTCATTATCATTATTGGTTAATTTTATAGTTTCATGTTTAACTGTCACATTAGGTCCAAATACTTTTGTTAAGTATTCTTCAAATAGTTTTGAACTTACACCTTTTTTAAAATCTAAATTTTTATTTAAGTGATAAAATGCTAAATTTAGCTTAGATTGATTATTAATTTCTTTAATATCATTAAAATCAAATTTTAAATATTCAATTTTATCCAAACTTGTTTCAGAAATAAAATTATATATTTTATCAATTGTCATAATATCATTTTTAATATTTAATGATTTATTAACATTATTTATTGATTTATAATAATTAATAAATATTGCACTATATATAAAAGATAATACCAAAATTAAGAAAACAATTAATACTCTTCTATTCATAATATACATCCTCTAAATATAATCCATTAGGATCAATTGTTATTCCTGCTTTTGTTCTATCTTCAGCTAATAAAACATCTTTTACACAATTAGAATCTTTTTTACCTGATCCTATTTCAACTAATAATCCAACCATATTTCTAACCATATATCTCATAAAACCTGTACCAACAAAAGTAATAGAAATTATATTTTTTTCTTTTATAATATTAGTTTCAAATATTTCACGCTCATATGTTTCTTTTTCTTCATCTATTTTTGTAAATGATTTAAAATTATGAAGACCTTCAAAATATTTTATTGCTTTTTTCATTTCTTCAATATTAAGTTCTTTGTTATATTGAAAGATATAATTATATTCTAAAGGGTTGTATTCTCCAACATTAATTTTGTATGTATATTTTTTCTTTTTTACATCAAATCTTGCATGAAAATTATCTTCTTTCTTTTCTACGTTTTTAATATATATACTTGTAGATAACATTTTATTCATTGAATATTGTAATTTACTTTCATCATATTCTTTATCTAGAACAAAATGTGCTTTTTGGTTTAAGGCGTGAACACCACTATCAGTACGACCTGATGCACTAATAATAACAGGTTTATTTGAATTTAATTGTGTTAATACATTTTCAATTTCTTGTTGAACAGTTGGTTTATTTGGTTGTTTTTGATAACCAAAATATTTAGAACCATCATAAGAAAATGTAATTAAATATTTCATTTAAATCACCATCCTTGTAATCATAAGACCAAATACAATAAAATGTAACATAAATAAAAATGTATCAAAAATACCCCATTTATTAAGTCTATAATTTGTTCTTTTAGCATTAATATTATACATTCTAATTTGCATTGATTCAGCAAGAGTATCAGCTCTTCTAATAGTTAAAATAAACATTGGAATAAGCATAGACTTAAGAGCAGTAAATTTTCCAATTATATTTGAGTTACTATAATCAACTCCACGACTGGCTTGAGATTTTAAAATTTTATTTCCTTGATCAATAATTGTTGGAATAAATCTTAATGCTAATGAAATAGAAAGTGAGATTTTATTAACTGGTAATCCAATTAAATTTAATGGTGAAAATACTTTTTGAAGTCCATATGTAATTTCTGTTGGTGGTGTAGTTAATGTAATAACAGTTGTATATAAAACAATGCCAATTAATCTCATTATTGTCATTAAAATATTATCAATACCTAAACCTGTAAAATAATAAATTAATATAACAAATAAAATTATAACTTTTAAACTTTTAATTGTTTTTCCATATATCCTTTTTGGTATATGTGCCATTTCACATAATAAAATAGATAATATAAACACAAGACTAACAATTTTGATATCGTTTGATAAAAAAATCATAAATACAAATAATAAAGTACATATAATTTTAGATATAGGATTCATAGTATGAACCTTTGAATCTATTGGGTAATAACTACCAAATACAACATTATCTAGCATTTCTATACACATCCTTTAAAATATCATTAATATCATCACGATATCCAATTTTTTTGCCGGTTTTTTTATATACTAAGTTAGAAAACTCAATTGCTTTAGGAAGTTTAATTCCATATTTTTTTAGTTCAGCTTCATGTTTAAATACATCATATTTATTACCATCTAATACAACTTTACCATCATTAATCACAATGATTTTATCAGATATTTGGTGTATTAAATCAACATCATGACTTACTAAAATAATGGTTTTCTTATATCTATTTTTAAGCGTTCTTATAAGTTCTACAAGTTTTTTCTTACTTATACTATCCAAACCTATTGTTGGTTCATCTAAAATTATTATTGAAGGATTATATGCTAGTATTGAAGCTATTGCAACTTTTCTTTTTTCTCCACTTGAAAGTGTAAAAGGATTTCTATATAAGTAATCTTTATTTAATCCAACCATTTTAAGTGCATTAACAACCCTTTTTTCAATATCGGCAGTTTTAAATTTAAAATATTTCATTCCAAAAGATATTTCATCAAAAACTGTCATATTAAAAAATTGTTCTTCTGGAAATTGAAAAATTAATCCAATATTAACTCTTAAGTCATTTACTTTTTTTATTTTTCTTTTTTTAGAATCTATTATAAAAGTACCAACTTCTAAATTACCTTTTGTCGGAAAATTTAATGCATTAATTAATTGCACCATAGTACTTTTACCACTACCACTTTTACCAATTAAACCTGTTATTTTACCATTTTCAATTTCTATATTAATATCTTTTAAAACTTCTTTTTCTAATGGTGATTTAACATTATAAGAAAAAGATACATTATTAAATTTTATTTCCATATAATATCCACCAACTCTTCCATATCAAATATTAAATGGTCAGTTAAGCCATAATATTGTAACTTTGTAGATAATTCTACAACAAATGGTAATTTTAATGATAATTTATTAAACGTTTTTTCTTCTAGTAGTACATATTCTTTTGGTCCGTTTAAAACAATATTACCATTATCTATAACAATTAGATTATCACCATATAATATTTCATCCATATCATGTGTAACATTTATAATTGTAATTTTATTAATTTTATTAACTTGTTCTAAAATTTTATATATTTTATCACGAACGTCAAGATCAATCATAGTTAAAGCTTCATCTAAAATCAATATATCTGGATCTGTTACAAGAGCAGAAGCTAATGCTACTAGTTGTTTTTGACCTCCACTTAAACTATGAGGTTCTCTTTCTAATATATCTTCAATACCAATAAATTTTGCTATTTTATTGACCCTAGATTTAATTTCTTTTTTATCAACATTCATATTTTCAAGAGAAAACGCAATATCATCCATAACAGTTTCAGCAACAAATTGATCATCAGGATTTTCTAAAACAACACCTATTTTACTAATTATTTTTTTAAGGTTTTTATGATTTAATTCTAAATTATTAATTTTAATTTCACCATCTGCAACTAATAATCCTAGAATAATTCTTATTAAAGTACTCTTCCCACTACCATTAGTTCCAATAATAGTTGTAAATGTTCCTCTTTCAATTTGTAAATTTAAATTTTTAAATAACTCTTTATTACCGTATTTAAAATTGACATTTTTTAATTCTATAATATTTTTCATAACATCACCTAAAATCTAACAATTATATTATAACATAAAAAAAGAGATACATTAAATTATCTCATTTTTATAGTAATTTTCTTTTGTAATTTGTCTTGTTCTTGCAATTGCTAATGAATCAGGTTTCACATCTTGATTTAATGTTGAACCTGCAGCAACTTTAGAACCTTTTCCTATTTTAATAGGAGCTATCAATACTGTATTGCTTCCAATAAAACAATTATCTTCAATAACTGTTTTATTTTTATTAATTCCATCATAATTTGCTGTAATTGTTCCAGCACCGATATTGATGTTATCTCCTAAAATAGAATCTCCTATATATGATAAGTGACTTACTTTAGTATTGCTACCAATTATTGAGTTTTTAACTTCAACTGAAAATCCAACTTTGGCATTTTCTTTAGTTTCTGTATTATTTCTTATATATGCTCTAGGTCCTATATTATTATTATTTCCAATCTTAGAGTCTAATACTGTTGAAGAATGAACAATTGTATTTTCTCCTATTATAGAGTTATTAATTTCTGTAAAAGATTTTATAATTGCTCCCTTTTTAATTACAGTATTACCTAATAATTTTACAAAAGGCTCAATTACAACTCCATCTTCAATAACAACATTTTCTTCTATAAATTTATCTTTCATTATTTCACCTTGCTTTTTTGTATATTGTATGTAATTTTCAATAATGATTTATATGATACAAATTTTTCTAAAAATAGTAATAGTCTCATATAAAATCCTGGTATTATTCTTAATTTATTTTTAAACATTTGATTTAAAGCATATTTAACGACATCATTAGATTCTTGCGCTTTAACACCAAATTTAACACCAGCAACATCATTAAACTCAGTATTAACTGGACCAGGACATAATACACTGATTTTGACATTACTTTTTTCTTTTTTTAATTCTTGCCATATTGCAGCGCTTAAATTATAAACATAAGATTTTGATGCATAATATGAGGCCATTAAAGGGCCTGGTTGGAAAGCAGCTGCTGAAGCTACATTCATTATATAACCAGCATCATCTTTTTTAAATTTTTGTAAAAACAATTTAGTTAATGTGTGTACAGCAACAATATTTGTATCTATCATTTCTAATTCTTTATCTAGTGGTGTTTTATCAAAAGTACCAAACACACCAAATCCAGCATTATTAATTAATATATCAATATTATCTTTTCTATATTTTTTAAATAATTTAACACAGTTTGTAGGAAATGATAAATCTAGACAGACTATTTCTACATTTGTTTCAAGTTGCTGTTTAATTTCTTTTAGTTTATCTTTTCTACGAGCTACTAATACTAAATCATAACCCATTTTGCTTAATTGTATTGCAAATTCTTTTCCTAATCCTGAACTTGCACCTGTTATTATTGCCTTCATACTATCACCTATTATGATTATATAATAAATGAATTAAATACACAATAAAATAAACCTAAAAAATTTTAGGTTTATTTAACTGTAATTGGTTCAATAATATATGGATCTGTTTCAGTTCCAGTTCCAGATTTATAATTTATTTTACCATTAATTACTGCTGTTAGTCTAATATATGCTCCTCTTGATGTTGTACCAACTTTAGCAAAATTATCAACAAAATAAGCTTGATAAGAGTTATCACTATTAGCTGTAATTGTCCAGAAAGCATATTTATATTTTGTTAAATAATTATAATTAGCACATGCCCATGAACCAGCATTTAAACAATTAGAATCTAATGATGATTGAATAAATTCAGATAAATATATTGAACCTAATCCCATTAATTCTGATTTTTTAGAACACTCTTTATTTCCAGTATTATCAAATTCTTTTGATGAACGTTTTTCAATACATAGTTGTTGTGGAATTAATAAAGATTTATTTTCTTTTGTAATATATTCTTCATCATTATATAATCCAATAATATTATCTTTTAATCTACATGCTTGTGTTCCTTCAAATTCATTAATACCATCGATACCTTTTTTATCAACATTATATCTATTATCCCATGGACTATTAACTTTATGATCATCTGAAATAAGTTGTATATTTCCTTGTTCATTAATTTTCATTATTCTCCATGTAGAACCGGCATAACTTACATAATTGTCTGGATACTCACCTCTAAACATGTAATATGGAGTTTCTGTTTCGATTTTATATAAGCCAGAATCAGCTGTAACAATATTTTCTGGTGCAATAATTGTTTCAACTAGTTCTTTATATTTGTATGCATCTCCACAATCTAATTTTGGAATATAACTTACATTTTCATCATTTCTAATTACAAGAACTTTACCGTTACACATAACATTTTTTTCTGTATATTTACTAAAGTCTTTCATATATCCTTCAACAACTAAATCACTTACATTTAATTCAATTGTTTCATATGGTTCGCTTTTATTAAATTTATCTTCATGTTTAGTCATATATTGGTCTGCTGCTCTAACCATTATATTTTCTATTTTATCAAATGGTACAACTGACCCAATAAAAAGTTTTACAACTAATAAAATTATTAAAAAGCCAACTAATAAACCTAGTATGATAATTCCTATTTTTATATATCCTTTTGTTTTTTCATCAATATTATTAAAATCAATTTTTGCCATAATAGTACCTCCACCAATATTATAACATATTTAATTTTTATTTAAAATAAAAAGATGCTTATTTAGCATCTTCCTCAACTAATTCTAAAATAACCATTAAAGCGTCATCTCCACGACGTTCAGTTAATTTTAAAATTCTTGTGTAGCCACCATTTCTATTTGCGAAACGAACTGCTAAGTCATTGAAAACTTTTTGAACAGCAGTATTATCGTTTTGTAAGAAAGCTAAAGCTTTTCTACGAGCTACTAAAGAACCATCTTTACCATAAGTGATCATTTTATCAACAAATTTACGAACTTCTTTAGCTCTTGTTTCAGTTGTTTCAATTCTTTCATTCATGATTAGATCTTTAGTTAGATTAGCAAGCATACTTCTTCTATGTTTATTAGTACGTCCTAATTTTCTATAAGCCATAATATTCCTCCTAACTACTAGTCTTCATCACGGAATTTAAGTCCCATATCTTTAATTTTGTCTATAACTTCTTTTAAAGATTTTTTACCTAAATTACGTATTTTCATCATTTCAAGTTCTGATTTTTCTACTAAGTCACCTAATGTATTGATATTAGCTCTTTTTAAACAGTTATAAGCACGAACTGAGAAATCTAAGTCATCAATTGATGTTTCTAATTTCTTAAGTTTGCTATCTTCTTGTTTAGCTGACATTACACCAGTAATATCTTCGATATCATCTACTTTAGCTATAATTTTAAAGTGTTCAATTAAAATTTCTGAACCTTTTTTCATAGCATCTTCAGGTTTTAATGAACCGTTTGTATAAACGTTCATAATTAATTTATCATAGTTAGAATCTTGCCCTACACGAGCTGATTCAACTTCATAGCTAATTCTTTCAATTGGTGAATATAACGCATCTATTGGAATGAAACCAATTTTAGCATTTTCAATATATTTTTTGTTTTCATTAGCTGGAACATAACCGCGGCCATTAGCAACGATTAATTCCATATCAAGTTTACCACCTTTTGCTAATGTTGCGATTACTTGATCTGGATTAATAACTTCTACGTCAGCATCACATTTGATGTCTCCAGCAGTTACTACTCCTTCTTTATCAGCGAATAAGCGAACAGTTTTTGTTTCTTCAACATTTTTCTTGATCACTACGCTTTTTAAGTTTAAAACAATAGTTGTTACATCTTCTACTACACCATCGATAGTTTGGAATTCATGCATAACTCCATCAATTCTTACTGCTACTATAGCACTACCCGGCATATTTGATAACATTACTCTTCTAAGAGCGTTACCTATAGTTGTACCAAAACCTCTTTCTAAAGGTTCTAATTCAAATTTTCCATAATTATTATTTTCAACATAATCAGTAATCTTAAATACTGGTTTTTCAAAGTTTAACACTATTCTTCACTCCTTTTCATATTATCCACGTGGACGTTTTGGTGGACGACATCCATTATGTGGGATAGGCGTTACATCAGAAATTGAAGTAATTTCTAAACCTGCAGTTTGTAAAGAACGGATAGCTGTTTCACGTCCTGAACCTAAACCTTTTACAAATACTTCAACTTTTTTCATACCCATATCTACTGCAGCTTTTCCAGCAGCTTCAGCTGACATACCAGCTGCGAATGGAGTTGATTTTTTACTTCCTTTAAATCCTAAAGTACCAGCAGAAGCCCAACTGATAGCATTACCATCGTTATCACTTATAGTAACAATAGTATTGTTAAAAGTTGAATGGATAAATGCTTTACCTTCTGGCACATTCTTTTTAACTTTACGTTTTCTTGGTTTATAAGCCATATTATATAACCTCCTTATAATTTAGTTACAATTATTTTTTCTTATTAGCAACTACTTTTCCTTTACCTTTACGAGTTCTAGCATTTCTATTTGTTCTTTGACCTCTTACAGGAAGTCCTTTTTTATGTCTAGTTCCTTGGTAAGAATTAATTTCCATTTTAGTTTTGATGTTCATACTTACTTCACGGCGTAAGTCACCTTCTGTTAAGTATTTATTAACTTCATCACGGATTCTTGCTAATTCATCATTATCAAGTTCTCCAGCTTTTTTATTGAAATCAACTTTTGCATCTTTTAAGATAGTTTGAGATAAACTTCTTCCGATCCCGTAAATATAAGTTAAAGCGATTTCAACTCTTTTATTATTAGGTATATCTACACCTTTAATACGTGCCATTCAAACACCTCCTATTAACCTTGTCTTTGATTATGTTTTGGATTAACACATCTAACTTCTATTCTTCCATTACGTCTTATTATTTTACATTTGTCGCACATTTTTTTAACTGATGCTCTTACTTTCATATCTATTCCTCCTACTATTATTTTCGGTAAGTTATGCGCCCACGTGTTAAATCATATGGTGAAAGTTCCACAGTTACTGTATCACCTGGTAAGATGCGAATATAATTCATTCGGATTTTACCAGAAACGTGAGCTTCTACAGTATGTTTATTTTCTAATTCTACCTTGAAAATACCTCCAGGCTTTACCTCAATAACTTTTCCTTGAACTTCGATTGTATCTGTTTTAGCCATAAAATCACCTCTTTTTTTATTTTTAGCATAGTTACATTTCTCTCAAAAATAGAAAACTTGATAAAATTAAATTAATGTAACATATCTATAGACATTATATCATGATTTTTATAAATGTGGTTATCGAATTCCAATAATAAAATTGGAATTCTTTAACCATGAAATGCATTTACAATAATGTCTTAGTAAGCGATCTAACTAGTAAATATAATCAAGTAAAGTATCGCCCCTATATTCCATAAATGCTGGAATAATTGATGCTATTATAGTGAGCTTGCTATAATATTTTCTATTTGTTCAAAAGTATTTTCTTTTCCTAAATCACTATTAACATGATATAGGACATTTTGTTTTTCATAATAGTCTATTAGTGGTTTTGTTTTTTCTAGATAAGTTTGAAATCTTCCATCAAAAGTTTCAGCGTTATCATCACTTCTTTTAACTAAAGTTGTTTGACATCTGTCACAAACTCCTTCAATTTTAGGTTTTGATACTTCAATATTTTCATTGAATACGCTTCCACATTTAGGACAAGATATTCTTCCAACAATACGATTTTTAGCAACCTCTTTGTCTACATCCATTACAATGACGTAGCCAATTTCTTTATTTAATTTTTTAAGAATTTCTTCATATTGTTCAGCTTGTTCTAAACTACGTGGAAAACCATCTAAAATATAACCATTATTACAATCACTTCGTTGTAATCTTTCTGTTATTAGTTCAAGCATAATGTCACTACTAACAAAACGTCCATTAGATATTTCATTAGCAATGTATCTTCCTCTTTCTGAATCTTCAGTAGCAGCATTTCTTAAAATGTCGCCAGTTGAAATATGAGGAACATTATATTTTGAACTAACCATAACAGCTTGAGTCCCCTTACCAGCCGCTGGAGGAGCAATGAATATAATGTTTTTCATTATTTTCTTCTGCCCCTTCTAGTTGTTCGACTCATAAGTTGACTTTCTATAAATTTATACGTTTCTAAAGCTACACCAACAACGATTAATAATCCAGTACCACCGATTGTAACACTTGTTGGCATATTTGAGAACATCCCAAATAGTACTGGAAGTGCAGCTATTACAGCAAGTGCTAAAGCACCTACAAAAGTGATTCTTTTAATTATTTTTGATATATATGAAACAGTTTCTTCTCCTGGTCTAACACCTGGAATAAATCCACCATTTTTATTTAAGTTATCAGCTAATTCTTCTGGTTTTAATTGTATGAATGTATAAAAGTATGAGAATGCAAATATACATACTACATATAATATTAATCCAGTTGGAGTAGTCATTACTATCCATTTATTTAAAAACATTGTCATCGCATCATTTTTTAGAAATGAAGCAATAATTGATGGAATTGAAATAAGTGCTGATGCAAAGATAACAGGTACCACTCCTGCAGAATTTAATCTGAATGGAATGTAACTTTGTTGTCCACCATAACTACTTGTAGTTTTGTTAGCATATTGAATTGGAATTCTTCTTTCTGCTGTTTCTTCATATATAATTCCTAAAACGATTGCAATATATACTGCTATGAATAACACAAACATTGTAACACCTAATGAAATAGATTGAGTTGTACCACTTAAGTCAACTAAATTATCCCATGCTGTAACAAACATTGTAGGTAAGTTAGCAATAATACCAGCCATAATTATTAATGAGATACCATTACCAATACCTTTTGCAGTTATTTGATCTCCAAGCCATAATAGGAATGAAGTTCCAGCTGTAAGAATTAATGCGAATTCAATATATTCAATAGGAGTATTACCACTTACATATGTAAATGAATAAATATATCCTTGAATAAATGCTAATACAATTCCAGCAATTCTTGTAATTTGATTCATCTTGTTTCTACCTGTTGCACCTTGTTTTGATAATTCGGATAAATATGGAATAATATCCATTGATAACAATTGAATAATGATTGATGCAGTAATATATGGCATAACACCAAGAGCAAATATTGAGAATCTCTCCATTGCTCCACCACCCATAGCATTCATTAATTCTAAAAATCCTAAATTACCAGTTAGTGAATTTTTATCAATTCCAGGAACAATAATTGCAGTTCCTAATTTGAAGATAAATAAAGCAGCAAAAGTAAATAAAATTTTCTTTTGAAGATCTTTATTCTTGCGATTAAATATTTGCTTTACTGTTGCAAACATTTTAGATCACCTCTGCTTTTCCACCTAATTTTTCTATTTGAGTTTTAGCTTCACCTGAGAATTTGTGAGCTTTTACTGTTAATTTTTTTTCTAATTTACCATTTCCTAGTACTTTAATACCATCTAATTGATTTTTTACTAATCCCATTTCTTTTAATAATTCTGGAGTAACTACAGCATCATTATCAAATTTATTTAAATCACTTAAATTAATTACAGCATATTCAGTTTTGAATTTAGCGTTAGAGAAACCTCTTTTTGGTAATCTTCTGAATAAAGGTAATTGTCCACCTTCGAATCCAGCTTTGTGGCTATAACCACTTCTTGATTTTTGCCCGTTTTCTCCTCTACCACTTGTTTTACCTAAACCTGATCCAACACCACGTCCAACTCTTTTACGAGTTTTTGTAGCACCTTCAGCAGGATACATTGTATGTAATTTCATTAGATTAAATCCTCAACTTTCTTACCACGTAATTTTGCAACTTCTTCTACAGTTTTTTGAACTTTTAAAGCTTCTAATGTTGCGAATGCCATATTAATTTTTGTATTTGATCCAAGTGATTTTGATAAGATATCTTTTACACCAGCTAATTCAAGTACAGCACGAACTGGTCCACCAGCTTTAACTCCTGTACCTTGAGCAGCAGGTTTTAACATAACTTTACTTGCTCCTCTAACACCGATTGCTTCGTGTGGGATTGTTCTATTATCAACGATTGATACTCTAACTACATTTTTTGTTGCAGCTTGTTCAGCCTTTTTAATTGCATCTGGTACTTCATTTGCTTTACCAGTTCCAATACCAACTTGACCTTTTCTATCTCCAACAGCTACTGTAGCAGAGAAACGGAAATGACGACCACCTTTTGTTACTTTTGTAACACGACCAATGTTAATGATTTCAGTTTCGAACATTTTTGGTCTTGGTTCTCTTCTTCTAGTTTCCTTTTCCATCTAGATTCCTCCTCTTAGAATTCTAATCCATTTGCACGTGCAGCTTCAGCTAAAGCTTTAACACGTCCATGATATAGGTATCCACCTCTATCGAAAGTTACTTTTTCAATTTTTGCTTTTTTAGCTCTTTTAGCAATTAATTCTCCTACTTTTGTAGCAGCTTCAATATTTCCACCATTTTCAATTTTTAATTCTTTATCAATTGAAGAGGCACTTACTAAAGTTACAGCTTTTTCATCATCAATGATTTGAGCAAAAATATTATTGTTTGATCTAAACACATTAAGTCTTGGTACATTTGTAGTACCTGTAACTTTTTCTCTGATACGAGCATGTCTAGCTTTACGCATTTCGTTACGAGCTACTTTTTTAATCATAAGTATTACTCTCCTTTACTTTTTATTATTTAGATGCTTTTTTTCCTTCTTTACGACGGATAACTTCATCTTTATAACGAATACCTTTACCTTTGTAAGGTTCTGGTTCTCTTATTTTTCTTACGTTAGCAGAAAATTCTCCTACTAAACATTTATCGATTCCTTTTACAACTAATTCTGTGTTACTTGGAACTTCTAAACTTAATCCTGCAGGAATTTCAACATTAACTGGATGTGAGTAACCAGCTGTTACTACTAATTTTCCATCTTTTAATGCGAAACGGTACCCTACACCGATTGATTCTAATCTTTTTTCATAACCTTCTGTTACACCAACAATCATATTTTTGATGTTAGCATTAGCAGTTCCATGGAAATTTTTAACTGAATCATCTTTACGAGTTAATGTTAATTCATTTCCATTTACGTTTACTGTGATGTCTTTATTGATTTCAGTAGAAAGTTCACCTTTAGGACCACTTACTTTAACAATATTACCATCAACAGATACTGTAACATTTTCAGGTATTGTAATAATTCTATTTCCAATACGACTCATATTAATCCTCCTATTTTCTTTCTACATTATTACCATATGTAAGCTAATACTTCTCCACCTAATGATTGTTTTTTAGCTTCTTTACCTGTCATAACACCTTTTGATGTAGACACGATAGCGATACCTAAACCATTAAGTACAGATGGAATTTCTTCAGCTTTTGCATATACACGTAAACCTGGTTTTGAAATTCTTTTCAAACCTGTAATAACACGTTCTTTCTTTTCTCCGTATTTTAAAGTTAATACGATGATATTTTGAACGTCATTTTTCTTAACTTTGAAATCAACTATAAATCCTTCATCTTTTAAGATTCTAGCGATTTCTAACTTCATTTTTGAAGCAGGCACTTCAACTTCTTTATATCGCATTTGATTAGCATTACGAATTCTTGTAAGCATATCTGCGATTGGGTCAGTTACTACCATATTTTTGTCCTCCCTTCAATTACCAGCTAGATTTTCTAACACCTGGTATTTGTCCTTTATAAGCTAATTCTCTAAAACAAATACGGCAAATTCCATATTTTTTAAGTACAGCATGTGGTCTTCCACATCTTTGACAACGAGTGTATTCACGTACTTTAAACTTTGGTTTACGATTAGCTTTTGCTATCATACTTTTTTTAGCCATAATATTTCCTCCTATTAATTTAATTTAAATATTATTTTTTAAATGGCATACCAAAACCTTTTAAAAGATCGTACGCTTCTTCATTTGTTTTAGCAGTAGTTACCATAACGATATCCATACCACGTACTTTAACAACATCATCATATACTATTTCTGAGAAAATTAATTGTTCATTTAAACCTAATGTGTAGTTTCCTCTTCCATCGAATGATTTATTTGAAACACCACGGAAGTCTCTTACACGAGGTAATGTAATACTAATTAATTTATCTAAGAAGTTGTACATATTTTCACCACGTAATGTAACTTTACATCCGATTGCTTGTCCTTCTCTTACTTTGAATCCAGCGATAGCTTTTTTAGCTTTAGTAGCTACAGCTTTTTGTCCAGTAATAGTTTCTAAGTCTTTCATAGCTGCATCTAATAATTTAGAATTAGTTGTTGCATCACCAACACCCATATTTACAACTATTTTTTCTAATTTTGGAACTTCCATAACACTAGCGTAGTTATATTTTTCTCTTAAACTTGGTACAATTTCATTATTATATTTTTCTTTTAGGCGGTTCATAATTACCCTCCTTCCAATTAATCAATAGTAGAGTTAGATTTTTTAGCAACTCTTACTTTTTTACCATTTTTATCTATTGTATGTCCAATTCTGCTTGGTTTTCCAGTTTTTGGATCTACTATCATAGCATTAGAAGCATTAATTGGGGCTTCCATTTCTACGATACTTCCTGCAGCTTGTCCATTACCTTTAACATGTTTTTTTACAACGTTAACACCTTCGATAACGATTCTATTTTCGTTACGAAGAACTTTAGTAATTTTACCTTCTTTACCTTTGTCTTTTCCAGCAATTACTACAACTTTATCTCCAGTTTTAAAGTTCATAAACTTACCTCCCAACTATAACACTTCTTTTGCAAGTGATATAATTTTCATAAAATCTTTTTCACGTAATTCACGTGCGATTGGTCCGAATACACGAGTTCCAATTGGACTCTTATCATCTTTAATAATAACGCAAGCATTATCATCAAACTTAATATAAGATCCATCTTCTCTTCTAAGACCAAATTTGCTACGAACTATTACAGCTTTAACAACTTTACCTTTACCTACAGTACCATTAGGAGTTGCTTTTTTAATAGTTCCAACAACTATATCACCAATATTACCAGTTTTAACTTTACTTCCTCCAAGTACTCTAATAACTGAAAGTTCACGAGCACCTGAATTGTCTGCTACTTTTAAACGGCTTTCTTGTTGAATCATATATTAATCCTCCTTATCAGCTTTAATAAGCTTTTTTTAAGCTTTTTTTATTTAATAAGCTTGCAATTATAAAATTATTGCTTCTTCTACTACTTCAACTAAACGGAAATGTTTTGTTTTTGATAATGGTCTAGTTTCAACTATACGCACTTTGTCTCCTACTTTAGCGATGTTTTTTTCATCATGAGCAGCATATTTTTTAGAATATTTAATACGTTTACCATATAATTTGTCTTTTTTATGTGTTTCAACTAAAACTGTAATAGTTTTATCATTTGAAGCACTAACAACTTTACCTACAAATTCTTGTTTTCTTTCCATGTTAATTCCTCCTAGTTATTTAATTCTCTTTCACGTAAGATAGTTTTCATACGAGCAACTAGTTTTCTTAATTCTCTAATACGAGCAGGATTTTCTAAATTTCCTGTAGCTTGACTAAAACGTAAATTAAATAATTCTTCTTTATATTCTTCAATTTTTTTGGTGATTTCTTCGTTTGTTAAATCTCTGATTTCTTTATTATTCACAAGCTTCACCACTTTCTTTTTTTACAAATTTACATTTGATAGGTAATTTATGCATAGCTAATCTTAGTGCTTCACGAGCTACTGCTTCATCAACACCATCGATTTCGAACATAATTTTACCTTTTTTAACAACTGCAACCCATTTTTCAGGTTGACCTTTCCCTTTACCCATACGAGTTTCTAAAGGAATTTTAGTTAATGATAAATGTGGGAAAATATTAATCCATACTTTTCCTCCACGTTTCATATAACGAGTCATAGCAACACGAGCAGACTCAATTTGATTTTGAGTTATCCATGCACCTTCCATAGCCATTAATCCGTATGAACCAAAATGTAATTCTGTATTACCTTTTGATACACCATCATAACGTAAACGGTGTGGACGACGGTATTTAGTTCTTTTTGGAATTACTGCCATCGTTTTTACCTCCCTTGTTTTTCTTTTCAGGAAGAATTTCACCTTTATAAATCCATACTTTTACACCGATTTTACCATAAGTAGTATCAGCTTCTTTGTGAGCATAATCAATATCAGCTCTTAAAGTATGTAATGGAGTATTTCCTTCTGAATACCCCTCAGTTCTAGCCATATCAGCACCACCTAAACGTCCTGAAACAGCTGTTTTGATACCTTTTGCTCCAGCTTTCATTGCATTTCTGATTGCTCTTTTTTGTGCAATTCTGAATGAAACACGATTTTCGATTTGGTGAGCAATATTTTCTGCTACTAATGCAGCATCGATATCTGGGTTTTTAACTTCCATAATAGAAATTTGAATATTTTCTTTTACTAATTTTGCTAATTGTTTAGTTAATTTTTCAACTTCGCTACCATTGTGTCCCATAACAACACCTGGTTTAGCTGTGTTAATAATAACATTAGTCTTTTCAGTGTTTCTTTCAATAAGAATACTTGAAACTGCTGCGTCTTTTAATTTTTTTTCTAAAAATTTACGGATTTGAACATCGTTATTTAAGTATTTAGCGAAATCTTTGTTTCCTGCATACCATTTTGATTCCCAATCTCTATTGATTCCGATTCTAAGTCCTACTGGACTAACTTTTTGACCCATCAGTTTACCTCCTTTGCTTTATTATTATTTTTCGCCAACAACAACTGTAATATGACTAGTTCTTTTTTTGATTGGATCAACGTGACCACGAGATCCCATTCTAGCTCTTTTCATTGTTTGACCTTCGTTAACGTAAATTTCTTTTACGAATAAATTGTTTTTATTTAAACCTAAATTGTTTTCTGCGTTAGCTACTGCTGAAGTTAATACTTTTCTAGTTATTCTAGCAGCTTCCTTGTTTAGGTTTGCTAATATTCTATCTGCTTCGATTACGCTTTTGTTACGAACTAAATCAACAACTAAGCGTGCTTTACGAGGCGCGATTCTAACTGTTTTTGCAATTGCTCTTGCTTCCATTTTAGTCCTCCTCCCTGGTAACTAACTATTTTTTCTTCTTATCTTCGCCGTGTCCTCCGAACTTACGAGTTGGAACGAATTCACCTAATTTATGTCCAACCATATCTTCTGTTACATATACAGGAATAAAATCTTTTCCATTATGAACAGCAAATGTAAGTCCTATAAAGTTAGGATAAATTGTAGAACGACGAGACCATGTTTTAATAACTTCCTTTTTTGCTGATGAAGCAACAACTTCAACTTTTTTAGCTAAGTGTTCATCAATAAAAGGTCCTTTTTTTAAACTTCTTGCCATTTGAATATCATCCTTTCAACTATTTTTTACGACGACGGACAATTAACTTGTCTGAAGCTTTATTATTTTTACGAGTTTTGGCACCAAGTGCTGGTTTACCCCATGGAGTAACAGGCCCTTTACGTCCGATTGGTGTACGTCCTTCACCACCACCGTGTGGGTGATCGTTAGGGTTCATAACAGATCCACGAACTGTAGGTCTAATACCCATATGTCTTTTACGACCAGCTTTTCCTATTTTAACTAATTCGTGATCAGCATTTCCTACTTCTCCGATAGTTGCTCTGCAAGTACTTAAAACTTTTCTTACTTCACCACTTGCTAAACGAAGTAATGTATATTTACCTTCACGTCCTAAGATTTGAACACTTGAACCAGCTGAACGAGCCATTTGACCACCTTTTCCAGCTTTTAATTCAACATTGTGAACCATAGTACCTTCAGGAATGTTTGCTAATGGTAGACAGTTACCAACTTTGATATCTGCATTTTCTCCACTTTCAACTTTATCTCCAACTTTTAATCCTTTTGGAGCAATGATGTATGCTTTTACACCATCTGTATAACTAATTAAAGCAATGTTAGCAGTTCTGTTTGGATCGTATTCAATAGCAGTTACTGTAGCTTGAACTCCGTCTTTAACTCTTCTGAAGTCAATAACACGGTATTTTCTTTTAGCTCCACCACCACGGTGTCTAACAGTAATTCTACCTTGATTATTACGTCCACCATTCTTTTTTAATGTAACAACTAATGATTTTTCAGGTGTACTTTTAGTAATTTCTGTATTAACTAAAGTAGACATGTTACGTTGACCATTAGTCATTGGCTTATATGTTTTTATTGCCATGATTTATCCTCCTAACAATTCTTATAGTTCAATTGAACTTCCTTCTTGTAATTTAACATATGCTTTTTTAACTTTATTTGTTTTACCTACATAACGTCCAACTCTTTTTTTCTTTGGTTTAACGTTAACAGTATTTACGTTTTCAACTTTTACATTGAAAATAGCTTCAATAGCTTGTTTGATTTGAGTTTTATTAGCTTTTGTATCAACACTGAATACATAAGTTCTGTTGTTTTGAGCTGCATCAGCAGTTTTTTCAGTGATGATTGGCGCTTTAATAATATCTCTATAGTTATTCATTAAACAAGCACCTCCTCAATAGCTTTAACAGCTTTTTCAGTAATAATCATGTTATCAGCAGCAACTACATCATAAGTATTGATTTCGCTAGCTTCTAATAATACTACTTCTTTTATATTTCTAGTAGCTAAAATAACGTTATCGTTTAATTCATCTACTACTAATAATACTTTTTTATTTGCATTTAAGTTTTTTAATGCAGCGATAGCTGATTTTGTTTTTGCTTCTACATCGAAGTTATCAACAACAATCATTTCGCTTTCAATTACTTTGTAAGATAAAGCAGATTTTAAAGCTAATCTTCTTTCTTTTCTGTTCATCTTTTTAGCAAAACTTCTTGGATGTGGTCCAAATACGATACCACCTTTAATCCAATGTGGAGCTCTCGTACTACCTTGACGTGCACGTCCAGTTCCTTTTTGTTTCCAAGGTTTTCTTCCTCCACCACTAACTTCTGAACGAGTTTTAGTGTCAGCAGTTCCTTGTCTAGCATTATTGCGTGCTAATGTTAATGCATCATATAAAACAGCGTCGTTTGGTTCAATTCCCCAAACATTTTCGTTTAAAGTAATGTCCCCTACTTTTTCACCTTTAATATTTAATACAGATAATTTATTCATTAAAATATCCTCCTTATTATTAGTTGTTTTCTTCTACTGTTTCAGTAGTTTCAACTGGTGTTTCTTCAGGAGCTACAACAGTTTCATAAGAAACTAATTCTTCAGCTTCATTTACTTTTCCACAATTTTTTACAGCTGTTCTGATCATAACTAATGATTTTTTAGGTCCTGGTACATTACCTTTAACTAAGATAACTCCATTTTCTAAATCTGTAGCTACAACTTCTAAGTTTTGAATTGTAACTGTTAAAGTTCCCATATGACCTGGTAACTTTTTACCTTTAAAAACACGCATTGGTCTCATAGTTCCCATTGAACCTGGTCTTCTATGATAATGTGATCCGTGACCCATAGGACCACGACTTTGTCCATGACGTTTAATAACACCTTGGAATCCTTTACCTTTAGTAATTCCAGTAACGTCAATCATTTCTCCGGCTTCGAAAACATCAGCATGTAATTCTTGTCCTAATGTGTAATTAGCAACTTCTACACCTCTGATTTCTTTAAAGAAGCGCTTAGGTGCAGTATTAGCTTTATTAGTATGTCCAATAGAAGCTTTAGTAGCTGCTTTTTCTTTTTTGTCACTAAATCCTAATTGAATAGCATCGTAACCATCTTTTTCAACAGTTTTGATTTGAGTTACAACGTTAGTTCCAACTTCAATTACTGTAACTGGAACTAATTTTCCTGATTTAGTGAATACTTGAGTCATTCCAATTTTACGACCTAAGATTCCTTTTACCATAATTTTTTCCTCCTAATTAGTATTTGATTTGAATATCAACACCACTTGGAATTTCTAGATGAGTTAATGCATCTATAGTTTCCTTACTTGGGTTAGTGATATCAATAAGTCTTTTATGTGTTCTTTTTTCAAATTGTTCACGTGAATCTTTATATTTGTGAACAGCTCTTAAGATAGTGATTTTTTCAACTTCAGTTGGTAGAGGTACAGGACCACTAACAACACCACCAGTTCTTTTAACTGTTTCAACAATTTTCGCACACGCTTTATCTAAACTTTTGTGTTCAAAAGCTTTTAATTTGATACGAACTTTAGTTTTAGACATAATGGTATCCTCCTTTCGTTTATATCCAGTATAAACTTGCTCCGTGTAAAAACCCGATTTAGATTAAATTTTAGTTCACAACTTAACCTGGCGTTTCGGCAACCTTACACATCTATGCATGCCACACATACAAAAGTATACTAAAAAAACAAAATAAAATCAAGCACTTTTTTGATTTTTTTTAATATTTTGTGTTTGTATTATAAATATGATAAAATAAAGATGAATTCAATTTGGAAAGAGGAATAGAATGAAAGTAACAATTTTAGGATCAGGTGCATATGGTATTGCATTAGCACTTATGTTCAATAAAAACAATTGTGATATTACTATATGGGAAAGATTTGAAGATAAAGCAAAAGATATTATTAAACATAGAGAAAACAAACAAGTTTTACCAGGTGTTAAAATACCAGATAATATTAAAATAACAACTGACTTAGAAGATAGTATCGTTGGTAGTGAATTAATTGTAATAGCAATTCCAGCCGGATTTGTAGATGAAGTTACATTAAAAATAAAAGATATAGTTTCAAAAGAACAACATATATGTATTGCAAGTAAAGGTATTGAACAAGATACATGTTTATTTGTAGACGATGTTGTAAGAAAATATATTAAATCAAAAAAAATTGCAGTAATATCTGGACCATCATTTGCAGTAGATATTGCCAAATATGTTCCAATAGGATTAACAATTGCTTCTAAATGTAAAAAAACTATTAAAGTTGTAAAAAAAGGATTAGAAAACGATACTCTTAAATTAAGAGAAACAGATGATATGATTGGAACAGAAATTTGTGGTTCTATTAAAAATGTAATGGCAATTGCATCAGGTATGTTAGATGGTATGGGTTTACCAGAATCAACACAAGCTATGTTTATTACAGAATCATTGCATGATATTAAGGAATTAATTAAAGCCTTAGGTGGAGATGGAAAAACTGTATTATCATTTGCTGGATTTGGAGATTTATTATTAACATGTACTAGTACAAAAAGTAGAAATTTTACATTTGGTAAAATAATTGGAGAAAAAAGACCAAAAAATGAAATAGATAATTATATTGCTAATACTACAATAGAAGGATTATATACATTAAAATCAATTCATAAACTAATTAAAAATAAAAAGGTGGATATTCCAATTGTAGATTTAGTTTATGATATTGTATTTAATAATGAAGATCCTGAAGAATTAAAAAAATTCTTAATTAAAAAACAATAAAACAGTTCAATGAACTGTTTTTTTATATATTATTAATTTTATAAAAAAACTAACACGCGCGTGTTAGTTTTATATATATATGAATAACTAATAAGTTAATTACTTTTTATTGTTCATAATCTTCTTTAAACATTGGAAGAAATATTTCAGCTAAATGTGCTTTTAACTCTTTATCTTCAATTGTTTCAATTCCATATTTTCTAGTAGGTAAAACAACTATTTTTCCATAAACAACTTCTTCAGTCATTTCTCCATTTTCATCTGCTTTTATTAACATTAAATAATCAATATTATTTTCATTAATCATTTCAGCAAGAACATATGTTTGATTATCACTTAATTTTACCATATCTAATTTTTGTAAAAAACTCATCGTGTCATACCTCCCATTTCTTGATTCATTTGATTAACTTTGTTTATATCATTAACATTCCAGAAACCTTCTGCTTCATGTTCATTTCCTGTTAAATATGAAGTTATTTCTCCACCGTTATTTACTAATGAATCTAACATCTCATTATTTTGTGTAAATTGTAATGATCCATCAGGCATTTTAACAGTTGCACCTATAACATTTCTTTCCATTTCTCTTTCATGAACAGGATCTAATGCATTTGTTTTTTCTGTTGCATCATATTGAGTGTAATAAATTGAAGCATCTTCTTTAACAGTAATTGTATCATTTATACCTATTTTTTCTGCTATTTCTTCAACTGTTTCATTACCAGTTAATTTTTCTTCTTCAATATTTTCAATAATTCTAGTATTTACTTCTTCCATGTTATTTTGATTAGGAACCATTGTTGGAACTGCTGATGCTATAATCAACATACTTGCAACTATTGCTGCTGAAACTTTTTTAATCTTAGCTTTCATTTTTTCTTTTAAAGGTCTTTTTACAGATAATATTTCAAATTGTTCTGGTTCTTTAACTATTTCTTCTTTTTCAACAACTTCATCTACTTTATTTTCTTCAACATCATCATTAAGAACTTTAAATTCTCCTTCAATAACATTAGGGTCGTTTTCAATTAATGGTGCATTGTATTTAGTTTGGTCTTTTAAATTTCCAAGTAACATAGGTATTTCACTATTAAGCATTCTTTCTTTTGTATTTAATGCATGAATAATTAAATTATTATTAATTTTTTCTTCTTTTTGTAATACTTCAGTATTTTGCTCATTTTGTTTTCTATGTTCTTTATTATCCAATAATACTTTATATCTATCAATTTTATTTTGGCAATTTAATTTAGCTTGTTCATTTTCATTAATAACAATTTCATTATTTTTGATTTCTGCTTTTATTTCTATTAATTTTTTTTCGTTTTCTGATAAATTATTTTGTAATTGGATTTTTAGTTCATTATCAATATTTTTATTTTTTATTCTTTTTCTTAAAATTTTATTTTCTAAATTTATTTTATTAGCTTCTTTATTTAAATTTTCATTTGAATTTATAGCTTGATTATAAGTATTATCAAGTTTTACTAGTTGTGTTTCATTTTCTTTAATTTTTAAATTAATTTTTGCAATATTAATATCTTCTTTATTTGAATCTATATCTTTTTGTGAACTACTTACAAAGCCATTTTTTGTTTCATAATAATTTTTAGCCATTGTATTTTTAATAATTTCTTCATTTCTTTTTTCCGGAGCATTTAATAATAGAATATCAGATACATTGTTTTTATATTTATTCATTTCATCTAATGAATTTTCATCCATATTATTATTGTTAATCTTATTTTCTAAATTATTAAAATAATTATTAAACATTAAATTATTTTGTACTAAATCAAAACTATTATATACTTGAACTGCATTATTCATTTGTTCTTCTTTTTTATTTGTTTTTTCAAGTTCTTGTTTATACTCATCTAAATTACTCATATATGTATTTAATTGATTATTTAAAAAAGTATCTTGTTCTTTTAATTGAACAATATATTCATTATATCTATTAGCTAAATTATTATTGTTATCAATTTTGTTGTTTAGTTCAGATATTTTGTTCATATTATTATTAAGTTCTTCATTAAATTGCGCTTGATATTTTTCATTAGAAACTGAAGACATATTTTTTTTGATTTCTTCATTTCTTAAATTGATTAATTCAATTTCTCTTTTCATGATATTAGTATCTAAATTAATATGATGTACAATTAATTCATTTCTATCTAATGCTTCTTTGTTTTCTTCAACTAAAATTCTAGCATTAGCAACTAATTCTTCAAGATTTATTAATCTTTCATCTCTTATCTCAAAATCTTCTTCCATCATTTCTTTAAATTTTAACATTTCTTCTTCTTTAGCATTTTTAAGTTCAATGATTTTTTCAATATCATTAATTTGAGAAATTACATTTTCGTCATTCATACTACTGTTTTTTAATTCAGTTAGTATTTTAATTAATTCATCCTTACTCATTTTATCCTCCTATTATCTATTCTAAGATAATAGTAACAAATTATTATATTATTGTCAATAAAACAAAAAAAAGCAGAGTAATCTGCTTTTAAGTTTAATTTATTATTTAACGAATGGAATTATAGCCATAAAACGAGCTTTTTTAACTTCGTTAGCAATATGTCTTTGGTGTTTTGAACATGCACCAGTGATTCTTCTTGGTAAGATTTTACCTTTATCAGCACTGATGTATTTTTTCATGATATCAGCATCTTTGTAATCTACTGATTTACCAGCACACATTTGACATACTTTTTTCTTTTTTCTATAAAATTCTGCCATTATTGTTTCCTCCTTATTAATCTAGGAAGTTATCATCTAATGAAACGCTATCTCCAAATGATGAGAATGGATCATTATCGATATCTACATTATTTTGAACTGGTGGTTCATTATAACTATCGAATGATGGTTCATTCATTGGAACATAGCTATTATTTGAACGTGCTTGACTTTGACTTCTTGTTTCTAAGAAATTAACTTGATCTGCAACAACTTCAGTTGTATAACGTCTTTGTCCGTCTTGTCCATCGAAACTTCCTGTTTGAATTCTTCCTTCAACTGATATTAAACTACCTTTGTCTAAGTATCGACAAATATTTTCAGCTTGTTTTCTCCAAGCAACTATTGTAATAAAATCTGCTTCTCTTTGACCTTGGCTATTGCTAAAATTGCGGTTTACAGCTAAAGTAAATCTTGTCACAGCTAAATTACTATTGGTTTGTCTTAATTCTGGTTTATTTGTTAATCTTCCGATTAAACATACTCTATTCATAATGCACCTCTTAGTCTTCTAACTTTGTAATTAAGTGACGAATAACATCGCTACTAATTCCAGCCATACGATCAAATTCTTTAATAGCTTTATCATCGTTAGATTCTAAATTGATTAAGAAATAATAACCATTTTTGAATTTTTTGATTTCATAAGCTAATTCTCTTTGACCCATGTCTTTAGTGTTAGTAACTTTTGCACCATTATCAGTTAAGATTGTTTCGAATTTTTTTGCAACATTCTTAATTTCATCTTCTGTTAATGTTGGTCTAACAATAAACATAATTTCATAATTTTTCATTCTCTTGCACCTCCTTATGGTCTTTCGGCTTCATTACGAAGCAAGGAGTAAATTAATACTCGAGTGTATTATAACATGAAGAAAACTATTTGTAAATAACTTTTTTAAAACAAAAAAAGCATGATAAATCATACTTTTATACATTAAATCTGAAGTGACAAATGTCTCCATCTTTCATAACATATTCTTTTCCTTCAAGTCTCATTTTTCCAGCATCTTTAACATTCTTTTCATTTCCACATTCAACTAAGTCATCATAACTCATTACTTCTGCTCTAATGAATCCTCTTTCAAAGTCACTATGAATAATACCAGCACATTCTGGTGCTTTCATACCTTTCTTGAAAGTCCATGCTCTACATTCTTGAACACCAGCTGTAAAATATGTCGCAAGACCTAATAAATCATAAGTAGCATAAATTAATTTATCTAAACCACTATTATTAATTCCTAATTCTTTTAAGAATTCAATTTTATCTTCATCATTTAATTCACATAATTCAGATTCGATTTTAGCACATACTGTAATAACAGACGAATTTTCTGCAGCAGCATATTCACGTACTTTATCTACATATTGATTTCCATCACTAATTAAATCTTCTTCACTAATATTAGCCATATAGATAATTGGTTTATGTGTTAAGAAATTGAAAGCATTGACATATTTTAATTCTTCTACATCAAATTCTAAACTTCTTATTGGTTTATTAGCCTCTAAACATTCTTTAAGTTTATTTAAAATAGTAACTTCTTTTACTACTTCTTTATCTTTTGACATAGCAGCTTTTTTTCCAATTCTGTTAATTCTATTTTCTACTACTTCAAGATCAGCTAACATTAATTCAACATTAATGATTTCTATATCTCTTATTGGATCTACTTCATTTTCAACATGAATAATATTTTTGTCTTCAAAACATCTAACTACTTCAACAATAGCATCAACTTCTCTTATATGTGATAAGAATTTGTTTCCTAATCCTTCACCTGCTGAAGCACCTTTAACTAATCCGGCAATATCTGTAAATTCATAAGTTGTTGGTACAACACTTTCAGTTTGATATAAATCTTGTAAAAATTCAAGTCTCTTATCAGGTACTGTAACAACTCCAACATTTGGATCTATTGTTGCAAATGGATAATTTGCCGCTAATATATTTTTCTTTGTAATTGCATTAAATAATGTTGATTTACCTACATTTGGTAATCCAACAATTCCTGCTGTTAAACTCATAATCATTCCTCATTTCGTTTTTATTATACATAATTAATTAAAAAAATGCAAAGAAAAAGATGAATAATCATCTTTTAGTATGTTGAAAGTACTTCAGGACCTAAAGGAAGACCTAAAATAAACCAACCTAATATAATAACAAACCATACTAGTACAAAAGATAATAATGTAGGCATTAAAAGTCTTAATGTACCAAACACAGTTATTTTATTATTTTCTTTTGTGTTATATTTTTCTAAAAATCCTAATAGTACAGCATAATATGCAAATAATGGAGTAAAACATTTACCAATACCATCAGCTGCTCTAAAAATGAATTGTGTGAAATTAGGTGTCATATTAGATCTCATTAATAGTGGTACTAATAATGGTGATGCTAATTCCCATTTAGTAATTGCAGATGGAATTAATAATGTCATAAATATTATGCTAATAAAGAAAGTTATTAATAATGGTATACCTGAGAAAGGTAATACTGTAATTAATGAAATTAATTTACTACATAATACTTGTCCTAGATTAGTCCATTCAAATATTGATATTAATTGTGAAGTAAAGAATAGTAATACAAATACATATCCTAAATCTTCAAAGTTTTTTGATAGTCCAACACTATAATCTGTACTATTTTTTATATTCCCTGATATCTTACCATATATGTATCCACATACCATTAATATTCCAAGGATTATTATTGTTAATCCAGAATTAAATGTTGATGTTTCACCAAATAATTTTTCTACATATGATGAACCTTCACCTAATAAAAATCCTGAACCTTTTAATCCTGGTATTAACATATATATTAAGACAACTAACATAATAACTAATGCTAAATTACTATAATATAATGCTTTCTTTGATATTACTAATTCGTCATCTGGCAAGTTACTTTTTGGAACACGTTTTTCTAATAAACCATGAATAATTCCAGTTCCAATTATTGCAAGTACGAATGTACTAACAAACATTATATACATATTTGATTTTAGCATATAAGTAAAATTCTTATCTACTTCTAATGAAGCTGCTTTTTCTGTTAATCCACTAAGTATGATTTCTTCATTATTATAAATAAAACCAGTTCCGTAACCCATTGTTATACCAATAAATATTGTAAATATACCAAGAAGAGGTTTTCTTCCAGCATATTTATACATAATAGCTACAATTGGTATTAAAAATACATATGAGTATTCTCCAATCAACGAAGAAACTATACCACATAACAATGTTAAAAATGTTAAAAACTTATGATTAATTTTATTACATGGAGTAAAGATAGCTTTAAATAATCCACTTGCTTCACCAATACTAATGGCAATTAAAGATAAAATTAATAAATATAATGGTTCAAAAGTTTGTAATGAAGTTACAACATTTCCTATTACAAATCTAATACCATCTTTAGTTAGAACATTGTTTACTGTTATTAAACTTGTTTCTAATGTACCTCTAACTATTTCTGTTCTTTCTGCATCAAGTTCAATTAAAGAACAAAAGGCACTTAGAAATATCACGATAGCTATTAATATAATCATTGTTATTACGGGGCCGAGCATTTTTTTATTCTTAAATTTATTTCTCATAAAGCCTCCTAGTAACTTATAACTTTTTTAAGTTTTTTATTAAAATCTACTCTAGGGATCATAATACTTCTTCCGCAGTGTATGCATTTAATTTTGATATCTGCACCAACACGGATAATCTCCCATTCATTTGTTCCACATGGGTGTTGTTTTTTCATGATGACTTTGCTTCCTAATTTGTATTCATTATTTTGCATTGTGCACCACCACTTGTGGGAATGGAATTGTAATTTTGTGTTTATCAAATTCTAATTTTACTTCTCTTAAAATTTTTCTTTGAATTCCATAATGTTTCATTACTTCTGTTTCTGCAGTCATTCTAAATGTAATTGCACTTTCTCCTAATGCACTAATTCCTAGTAATTCAACATTTCCTCTTAAAAATTCTAATTCATTTGTTAATCTTTCGCATAAATCAGTAAGTACTTTTTCTACTTTTTCAATATTTGAATCATAAGCTACATTAACATCAACGATTGCTAATGAACTATCTAATGTATGATTTATAACTTGTGTAATTTCACGGTTAGCAATAATTTTGATTTCACCTGTATATGCTTTGATTCTAGTAGATTTTAAAGTTAATGAAATAACTTCTCCTCTATATCCACCAACAGTTATATTATCTCCAATTTGAAATTGTCCTTCTAACATCAAAGAAATACCAGCAACAAAGTCTTTTAATAAATCTTGAAGAGCTAATGCTGCAACAGCAGTGAATACCCCTAGAGATGCTAATAATGATTTTGTATCAAAACCATAAATTTCTAAAATTGTTATTAGCGCAATTGCTATTATAAAAAATTTTGTAACATTTGTAAATAGTAGCATAATAGTTTTTTTTCTATTTAAGTCTACACCTTTTACTTTTAATTTAAAAATTCTTTTAATTACTTTTTTTGAAATAGCATATGAAATTATGGCAATAAATACAATTATAATTGGTCCCATAATTTCTTTCATAAAAATTTTTTCAATCATATAATTACTCCTTTACATTTAATATTTCTAAAATACGATTCAAATCATTTACATTATTAAAACTGATTTCAATTTTTTTATCAGAAATTTTAATTTTTGTATCTAATTTTTCTCTTAATAAATCTTCAACATATTTGTAATTATTATTTTGTTCTTTTGGTTTTCTTACTTGAACTACTTTTTTAACCATTTCTTGATCATTAGTAATTCTTTCAGTTTCTCTTACAGGAATTTTTCCTTCAACTATTTGATTAGCAAGTGATATCATTTCATCACTTGATTCTAATTTACTAATTGCTCTAGCATGTCCCATTGTAATTTCTTTTTTTGAAATCATTGTTTGAACTTCAGTAGGCAATCTTAAAAGTCCTAAAATATTTGTAATATGACTTCTACTCTTTCCAACTTTTTTTGAAAGTTCTTCTTGTGTTAAATTTAATTTTTCAATCATTGATTTGTAAGCAATAGCTTCTTCAATAGCACTTAAATTTTCTCTTTGTAAATTTTCAAGTAGTGCTATTTCCATCATTTGTTCATCAGTAAACGCTCTTACAATTGCTGGAATAGTTTCTTTACCTGCTAATTTAGATGCTCTAAATCTTCTTTCCCCAGCAATAATTTCATAACCTTTTATACTTTTTTTAACAATAATTGGTTGAAAAACACCATGTTCTTTAATTGAGTTTGATAATTCTTGTAATGCTTCTTCATCAAAATTTTTTCTAGGTTGATAAGGATTTACTCTTAACTCATTTAAATTAATATTAATTATTTCTTCATTAGTTGCAGTATCATAGATTTGTTTTTCGAAATTATTCATATCTAAATTTTCAGTATTAAATAATTGTTCTAATCCTCTACCTAATGCTCTTTTTCTTGAATCCATATTTCTATTTTCCATTTCTCATAATCACTTCCTTCGCTAAACTTAGGTATGCTTCAGCTCCTTTATGATCTGATGCATAATAAATTATTGGTTTACCATGACTTGGTGCTTCAGATATTTTTACTAATCTTGGAATAATAGTATCATAAACACTTTCATTAAAATAACTTCTAATGTCTTCTACTACTTCTAATCCTAGACATGTTCTACTATCAAGCATTGTTAATAATACACCCTCTATTGATAACTCAGGATTAAGATTTTTTTGTGCCATTAGAATTGTATTTACAAGTTGTGCAATTCCTTCAAGTGCAAAAAACTCACATTGAACTGGTATTAAAACTGAATTTGCTGCTGTTAAAGCATTTGTAGTTAATGAACCTAAGCTAGGTGGACAATCAATAATTATATAGTCAAATTTTTCCTTAGCTTGATCTAAATATTTTTTTAATTGTGCCCCTCTATTAAAATTAGGATCATTTCTACTTTTTTCTATAAGTTCATAATCAATACCTGCTAAATTGATTGTTGCTGGAATTATTGATAAATTTTTAAATTTAGTTTTTATAATTGTTTCTTCAAGTGTTGCTAAATCAAGCATTAATTCATAAACACTATTCTTATAATCAACTTTTGAAATACCTAATCCAGTTGTACAGTTCCCTTGCGGATCTAAGTCAACTAATAAAACCTTTCTTTTCAAAACTCCTAACGAAGCTGCCAAATTTATACTAGATGTTGTTTTTCCAACTCCACCTTTTTGGTTAACTAAAGCTATAACCTTCCCCATCTTGTCTCACCATTTTCTACCATTTTAAATTCTTAATTATACATTTATATTTTAACATAAAAATTAAACTATTGCTATAATTTTATGAATATAGAAAAAAAGATGCTAACTTACGCATCTTTTTCATTTATTTTTTGTTCTAATTCTTCTTTAGACATTTTAGATGTTCCTTTAATACCTTTTTCTCTTGCAAGTTCTTTTAATTCTTCAATAGATAAGTCACTTAAAGAAACTTCTTTAAAATCACTTTCATCAATTTCATTGTCATCATCTGGCATGCATCCATTAGCAACAAGATATTCAATTTGTTCTTTTGTTAATGTTTCATGTTTTAATAATGATTCAGCAATTAAATCTAATAATTTTTTATTATCTTTTAATGTCTTAAGAGTTCTTTTATAACATTCATCAATAATTTTTCTCATTTCTTGATCAATTTCAAATGCTACTTGACTAGAGAAGTTTTTACTTTTGTTATAATCTCTTCCTAAGAATACACTTGATTCTTGATGTTCGAATTGAATAGGTCCTAATTCACTCATACCATATTCAGTAACCATAGCACGTGCTATTTTTGTAGCTTTTTCAAAATCATTATGAGCTCCTGTTGTAACTTCGTTGAAAATAATTTCTTCAGCACAACGTCCTCCTAATAAACCACAAATTGTTTCTGTTAATTGTGTTTTAGTTGATAAATATGTTTCTTCTCTTGGAAGCATTAAATTATATCCACCGGCATTACCTCTAGGTATGATAGTAATTTTTTGTACTTCATTAGCACCATCTAATTTAATACCTAAAACTGCATGTCCTGCTTCATGATATGCAACAACACGTTTTTCATGTTCAGTATATTTATGAGATACTTTAGCAGGCCCCATTAATACTCTATCATGTGCTTCATCAATTTCAGCCATAGTAATTTGTTTTTTATTTCTTCTTACACATAATAATGCAGCTTCATTTAATAAGTTTTCAAGATCTGCACCACTTAATCCAACTGTACGTTTTGCAATATTTTTAAAACTAACACCTTTTGCGAAAGTTTTACCTTTAGCATGTACAGCAAGAATTTCTTCTCTACCTTTAACGTCTGGAAGATTAACTGTTACTTGTCTATCAAATCTTCCTGGTCTTAATAATGCTGGGTCAAGAACATCAGGTCTATTTGTTGCAGCTAAAATAATAATTCCTTCATTAGCTCCAAATCCATCCATTTCAGTAAGTAATTGGTTTAATGTTTGTTCACGTTCATCATGTCCTCCACCTAAACCAGTTCCTCTTTGTCTACCAACAGCATCGATTTCATCAATAAATATTAAACATGGGGCTGTTTGTTTAGCTTGTTTAAACATATCTCTTACACGAGAAGCACCTACCCCTACGAATAATTCAACGAAATCAGAACCACTTATATAGTAGAATGGTACATTAGCTTCACCTGCAACAGATTTAGCTAATAATGTTTTACCTGTTCCTGGTGGACCAACTAATAATACACCTTTTGGAATTCTAGCACCCATTTCTTGGAATCTTTTTGGATTTTTTAAGAAATCGATTAATTCCTTTACTTCTTCTTTTTCTTCGTTTAATCCTGCAACATCATCGAATGTAACTTTTCCTTCACCATTCATAAGTTTTGCTCTACTTTTACCAAAATCCATTGATTTATTAGAATTTACTTGTCTTGTTAAGAAATAGAAAGCAAATGCTACTAATAAAATTGTTGGAAGGAAATTAACTAAAAATGTTAATAATACTCCTGATTCAGGATCAGAACTTGTGTCTAATTCAAATTTATATTTTTCTTGGTAATCATAAATTAATGACATAGATTTATCAGTTAATGGAACTCTTAAATAATAAGTTTCATTATCTTTATAATCTTTCATTTGTCCTGTTATTGTATATACACCAGCACTAGATTGTGGTGCAATATAAACTGTTTCAACATCACCTTTTTTAACTGCTTTTACAAATTCATTGTAAGTTAAAACATGAGTGTCATTATCTAAGATTTTTACGAAAAATAATATACCAATCATAACACATAGTAGTGTTAGATATGGAACAAATCCATTTTTCATATTTTTTTTATTCATTTATCTCTTCCTCCTTAGTAATACCTTAGTATTATATCATAATTTTCGTCTTTTGTTTTATCAAATTTAGATTTTTTAAGACCTGGAAGCCAAATAATAGTACCCTCGCTATCTGTAACGATAGGCCAAAGTTCTCTTTCATAAATTGAAATTTTTTCATCTATAAATATATCCTTTATTTTTTTTCTTCCAATCATGCCTTTAATGCTAATTTTATCACCATCTAGTCTTGTTCGAACATGAAGTGGTAATTTAATTTCTTTTGAATTTAAACGACATACGAAATTATTATTTAAATCAGAATCAGTTACTACTTCTATATTTTTTCCATTTGGTAAATTTATAAATTTATTAAGTTCAATATTATAATCATTTTTCTTTTTATCAAGTGCCCCAATAACTAAATTGTTATAAGTTTTTACAGCTTGCATATTATTAGGTAAATGAACTATAACATTAGCTCTCTTAGAATGAATTACATCTAAAAGTATTTCAGCATGTTTATCGCTAACAAGCATTAAATCATCTTGATAATTTTTTTCTAAAATATAGTATATAATTTTCATTTGTATAACTTTATCTTCTTTTAAAAACTTTTCTATATTTAACACATCTTGTGGATATATTGAATTAATTTTAGTTTCAACAACTTTATCAATATAATTATTGTATTCTAATAAAGTTTTACTAAATTTATAAAATTTTTGATGAACATTAGGTTCCTCTTTTTTAAATTGCGGAACTATATACTTTCTAAATCTATTTCTTGTATATACATCTTTAGTATTTGAACTATCTAAAGCATATTTTATTTTATGTTTTTTATTATATTCTAAAATTTCATCTTTTGTAATTTCAATAAGAGGTCTTATAATTTTATAACTACCTTTATCAATAACTTTTGAAAAACCACTATATCCTCTTAATGTTGAACCACGTACAATTCTCATTAATATAGTTTCCATTAAATCATCACCATGATGAGCTGTTAATAAATATGCTGCATTATGTTGTTTAACTAAATCACCGAAAAATCTATATCTTTTACTATGAGCCTCATTATGAAAATTATCATCTCCATAATCATCAATTGTCATTGTTTCAAAAATAATTTTATTTTTTTTACAATAAGATTCTACAAATTTTTGTTCTTCATATTGACCTGGTCTACCTGTATTATGATTTACATGAGCACAAATAACTTCAATATCAAGCGCTTTTTTCAATCTAGAAACAATATGAAGTAAAGCCATTGAATCTGGTCCACCTGACACTCCTACAACTACTGCATCACCATATTTTATTCTTATATTATTTAATAAATATTGATATGCTTCTTCCATATTACCACCTAATTCCTTCTATATTATTTTTTTCTAAAAACTCATTGGTTTTTGAAAATGGTTTTGTACCAAAGAATCCCCTATTAGCTGAAAATGGAGAAGGATGTGATCCTTCAATTATATAATGTTTTTTATTTGTAATTAATGCTTTTTTAGATTTAGCATAATTTCCCCATAATATAAATACTACAGGCGTATCTTTTTTATCTATTGTTTTAATAACTTCATCAGTAAACAATTCCCATCCTAAATGTTTATGACTTAATGGTGTATCTTTTTGTACTGTTAAAATAGCATTAAGTAATAAAACACCTTGTGATGCCCAATCTTTTAAAGAATTATTTTCTCTATCAATATTTAAATCGTTTTTAATTTCTTTAAAGATATTTCTTAATGATGGTGGTCTTTTTATATTTTCTTTAACCGAAAAAGCTAATCCTTCTGCTTCACCTTCTCCATGATACGGATCTTGACCTAAAATAACAACTTTTAAATTATCATAATCTGTAAGACGAAAGGCATTAAAAATTTCTTCTTTTTGTGGAAAAACTATATTATTTTGATATTCTATTTCTAGCTGTTTAAGCATCTTTAGAAAATAATCTTTTTCTATTTCTGCTTTTAAAATTTCATCCCATTTTTTTGTGATTATCATAAATTATTTGATATTTCAGCAAAAATTTCAATTGAAAGTTGTTCAGCACGAACAGATAAATCAAAATTATGTTTTTTTAATACTTCTTCTATTTTATTAAGATCATAATTTTTTAAATTATTTCTTAATGTTTTTCTTTTTTGAACAAAACTATCACGAACTAATTTAAAAAATACATCTTTATCCTTTAGTTCGATATTATTATTGATTTTCTTAAATTCAACAACAATACTATCTACGTTTGGTCTAGGCATAAATACATTACGACTAATATCCATTAATTTTGTAATTGAGAAATAATAATTTAAATATACTGATAATGAACTATAATCTTTTGTACCTGGTTTAGCTTTAAATCTATCTCCCACTTCTTTTTGTACCATAACAACAATTTTGTCAGGCATTATTTTATCTTCTATTAATTTTAAAATAATAGGTGTTGTTATATAGTATGGAAGATTAGCAACAACATATAGTTTTTTATATGAATATTTTTTTATATCTTCAATAACATTAGCATTTAAGAAATCCCCAAAAATTATTTCGATATTGTTATACTCTTTTAAATTATCTTTAAGCATATTTTCAAGAGTAGTATCAATTTCATAGCATAATACATTTTTTGCTTTTTTTGCAATTCCATTAGTTAACGAACCTGCTCCTGGGCCTATTTCAATTACTAAAGTTTCATCATCTATCTCTGCTTTTGTTACTATACCATTAATAATGTTTTCATCTATAATAAAATTTTGACCAAATTTTTTCTTGAATCCAAAATTATTTTCATTCATTTTTTCTTGCATTTTCTTTGGAGAATATTCCATGTAATCACCTCATCAACTTATATTATACACAAAAAACGGAGATATTACCATCCCCATCGACGAACAACAAAACTTGTATTTTTATTTGTTGCAAATTTTAAACCTTGTTCTGTTTCAAAAGCTAAATCAATATGTATTGTTCCATTATTGTATGCTTTTTTCATTGCCGATCCAGTATCAAGTACAATTCCAATTATAGGATCAGTAATATTTTCATTACTAACTTCAATTATTGTCCCACAAGGAAACTCTCTATGATCAGCTGCTAAAATTCGAACATCACCAAATTGTGAATCATTATAATATATTCCATTATTACTTAAACTAAACCATGTTCCATCAAGTAGCGGACAATTCACATATCCTCTTCCATCACAAGTTTTACAATCAGGACCATATCCAGTAATCATACCAGTATATATTCCTTCTTTACCTGTTCCTATTACAATAACTTCATCAATCTTATCTTTAAAAACTTTATATTCACCTGTTTCATCTAAAACAAGAACTCCATTTACACCTTTAATTTTAATGTTTTCAATACCTTTTGGAACTTTATCACTGTATTCCTTAATTGTTTCATATTTTAAAGGTTTTTCTTTATCTTTTAAAATTTTATTTTTATCATTATTTCTTATATCTGCTCTAAATTCATCTAAATTAACTAAATTAGTTAATGATAAAATAAATACAGTTATTATTGTTATTAATTTACCAAAACAATTTATGATAATAGTATTCATTTTAACACCTCATGTTTACAATTAAATTGTACACATAATATTACTTTAAGTCAAATAATTTTTTTGCAGTTTGAGTGGTAATTTTTTCCACTTCTTTTTCATCTAAATTTTTGATTTTTGCTATTTCTTTTATAACATATTTAACATTAGATGGTTCATTTCTTTTTCCTCTAAAAGGTTCTGGTGTTAAATATGGGCTATCTGTTTCAATAACAAAATCTGTTAATTCCATTTTCTCAACAACTTCTTTTAGTTTTTGAGAATTTTTAAATGTTACTACTCCACCTATTCCAAATTTCACACCTAATTTTTTAAATTTTAAAGCCATTTCATAAGAACCACTATAACAATGTAAAACAGCTTTAGTATCTTTTAAATATTCTTTTAAAATTTCATATGTTTCTTCTGTTGCTTCTCTTGAATGAATAACTATTGGTAAATTATATTTTTGTGCTAATTTAATTTGATCTATGAAAAATAATCTTTGTTGTTCTTTATTATTTTTATCCCAATAATAATCAAGACCAATTTCGCCAATACCGACAATTTTCTTATTATCTAACATTTGTTCTATTTCTTTTAAATCTTCTAATTTATATTTTTTTACTTCACTAGGATGAATACCTATTGTTCCATAAATATGATTATAATGATTAACTAATTCTAATACGTTATGAGATGAT